>JAFYWH010000032.1 GCA_017558175.1 Bacteroidaceae bacterium | reverse complement strand
ATGTACGTGTAGAACGTCGTCCATACCAATATTTGTATATGGAAGGTGCTGACTACATCTTCATGAACCAGGAAACTTTCGACCAAGTGCCTATCGGTAAGGAATTGATCACTGGTGTTGACTTCTTGATTGAAGGTATGGTTATCGACGTAGTATCTGACGCTTCTACTGAAACTATCCTTTACGGTGAATTGCCAGTTAAGGTTCAGTTGAAGGTTACTTACACAGAACCGGGCTTGAAGGGCGATACAGCTACTAACACATTGAAGCCAGCTACTGTTGAATCAGGTGCAACTGTTCGCGTTCCTTTGTTCGTTAACGAAGGCGAAACTATCGAAATCGATACTCGCGACGGTTCATACGTAGGTCGTGTAAAGGCTTAATCTGATAGATTAATGATATGAAAAGGCGGAACTTATTGCAAGTTCCGCCTTTTTTGTGTTTCTTTGTTTCGTTAATGTTGAAAACTATGAAATACTCTTTCATCATACCCGTATACAACCGTCCCGATGAGGTGGATGAGTTGCTTGATAGCTTGACCCGACAGACGCTTCGCGATTTTGAAGTCGTGGTGGTAGAAGATGGTTCTTCCATCCCGTGTAAGGAAGTGGTAGACCGTTATTCCGACTGTTTGTCTATCCATTATTATAATAAGGATAATTCAGGTCCCGGTCAAACCCGAAACTATGGCGTTGAGCGAGCGAATGGAGAATACATGCTGATTCTGGATTCCGATTGCATCATTCCCGAAAATTATTTGGAAGCAGTTGAGGCTGAACTTCGCACCAAGAAGGCAGATGCCTTTGGAGGCCCCGACCGTGCTCACGACTCCTTTACCGATGTACAGAAAGCCATCAATTATGCCATGACCTCGTTCTTCACGACTGGTGGTATCCGTGGAGGCAAGAAGAAACTCGATAAGTTCTATCCCCGTAGCTTCAATATGGGAGTCCGTAAGGATGTTTATCAGGCGTTGGGCGGATTCTCGAAGATGCGCTTTGGCGAGGATATTGATTTCAGCATCCGTATCTTCAAGGGTGGGTATGCTTGCCGATTGTTTCCTGAAGCTTGGGTATGGCATAAGCGTCGTACGGATTTGAAGAAGTTCTTCAAGCAAGTGCATAACTCGGGTATTGCACGAATCAATCTCTATAAGAAATACCCTGAATCATTGAAATTGGTGCACATGCTTCCGGCTTTATTTACCTTGGGTGTGGCATTTCTGTTGTTGGCATCGCTCTTTTGGGGAGGTAGCTTGTCGTTACTTGTACTCTTTGCTTTGATAGTTTGTGTGGATTCGTCTATGCAGAACAAGAGCGTGAAGATTGGTTTGTTGTCCGTAGCGGCTTCCTTTATCCAACTTACGGGGTATGGCACAGGTTTTCTCCGTGCTTGGTGGAAGCGGTGTGTATGCGGAAAGATTGAATTTCAGGCTTTTGAAAAGAATTTCTATAAATAATGGCAGAACGACTATCCATTAACCAATGGGCGGAAGAAGACCGTCCTCGTGAGAAGATGATGCTCCATGGAGTGTCTGCTCTCTCGAATGCCGAATTGCTTGCCATTCTCATCGGCTCGGGCAATACGGAAGATTCGGCGGTGGAGCTGATGCGCAAGGTCTTGGCCGATTATCATAACAATCTGGCGGAATTGGGAAAGGCCTCGATTGATGAACTTTGCCGGTTCAAGGGGATTGGTCCTGCCAAGGCGATAACCATTCTGGCAGCATCGGAGTTGGGTAAGCGTCGAAAAGAAGAAGGTGCAGAGGAACGGAGAGTCATCGTCTCATCCAAGGATGTCTATGAATGCTTCTATCCGCTGATGTGCGATCTTCCCACCGAAGAATGTTGGGTGCTGCTCTTGAATCAGGCTTCGAAGGTGATAGATCGGGTAAAAATCAGTGCCGGAGGCTTGTCGTCTACGGCGGTGGATGTGCGTTGTATCCTTCGCGAGGCATTGTTGAAAAGAGCTTCTTCCATGGTGCTTTGTCACAATCATCCTTCGGGAAGTATCCGTCCGAGCAAGGAAGACGATCTGTTGACCCGACAAGTGAGCCAAGCAGGCGAATGTATGAATATCCGTCTCGTTGACCATGTTATTTTGACCGATGGCGCATTTTATAGCTATGCCGATGAGGGAAGAATATAGAAATTGTTTATTTTTGCAATCTCAAAATAAACAGGAAAGATTATGAACGCAGAAGAACGTTTGCAGATAGAAGAGAGAATCATTGCAATGCTGAAGACCGTATACGACCCCGAAATTCCGGTGAACATCTACGATCTCGGCTTGATATACAAGATAGACTTGCAGGACGATGGCGAGGCCATCATCGACATGACCCTTACAGCTCCGAATTGTCCGGCGGCAGATTTCATTATGGAAGATGTTCGTCAGAAGATTGACTCGGTGGAAGGTGTATCATCAGCCGTAGTCAATTTGGTCTTTGAACCGGAGTGGGACAAGGACATGATGAGTGAAGAAGCGAAGCTTGATTTGGGATTCTTATAATTACACGAAGCAATGAAGAATGTCTATTTCCTTTCCGATGCCCACTTGGGATCGCGTGCCATAGAGCATAGCCGTACGCAGGAGCGCCGATTGGTGAACTTCCTCGATAGCATCAAGCACAAGGCCTCAGCTGTCTATCTCTTGGGCGATATGTTCGACTTTTGGTATGAATTCAAGCTCGTAGTGCCGAAGGGTTACACTCGCTTCTTGGGTAAGATTTCCGAATTGACGGACATGGGAGTAGAAGTGCATTTCTTCATCGGCAACCACGACATCTGGTGTGGTGATTATCTGGAAAAGGAATGTGGTGTCATCATCCATCGCGAACCATTGACATGCGAGATTTATGGCAAGGAGTTTTATTTGGCGCATGGCGATGGATTGGGCGATAGAGACTGGAAGTTCAAGCTCCTTCGTGCCATGTTCCGTAGCAAGACCTTGCAATTCCTTTTCTCGATGCTCCATCCCCGTTGGAGCGTGGATTTTGGCTTGGAATGGGCCAAGCATAGTCGCATGAAGCGCAAGGATGGTCGTGAACCGGAATACATGGGTGAGAACGAAGAACCGTTGGTGCTCTATACCAAGGATTACTTGAAGACGCATCCCGATATCAATTTCTTCATCTATGGTCATCGTCACATCATGCTCGACTTGATGTTGAGCCGTAGTGCCCGTATCCTCATTGTGGGCGATTGGATAAACGAATTCTCGTATGCCGTGTTCGATGGCGAGAATATGTTCCTCGAGCAGTTTGTGGAAGGGGAGAGCCAGCTATAAGTTTTGAAAACAAAGCAAAAATAGCCTTCACAAGTTTCACGGGTACTTAACTTGTTGTATATCAGTACCTCCGTGTGAAACATAGGGCTTTTACCAAGCTTCACCAAGTTTCACACATTTCGGATGTGAAACTTGGTGAACCCTTGTGAAGGCTTGAAGTTTCACGCAGAGGCGTTGTCAATCAAAGAGTTACATGCTTGTGAAACTTGTGAAGGCTATTTTCATACCTTTGCAAAATTCTCTTGCATCGCAGGGGGGAGGATATGTCTCATCAGCTTCGCAAGTACGCCTTCGCAAAAAATATTTTCGCCTTCGCGAAATAAAAAACGCCTTCACGTTTCCCTTAAAACATCAGCAAGTTTTCCAAATTCTTCTTCAAACATTTGAAATGTTTCTTCAACAAATTCCAAAAGTTGCAGAAGAATTGTTATAGGGGCCAAATGAAGTGGCTATTAGACTCTTAATCTGTTGATTTCTTCCTGAATGTTTTTCAAGAAACGGGCTGCATGTGCTCCGTCCATCTGCGTGTGATGGAATTGGAAGGAAAGGTTTAAATGGTATTTGAAGAAATGTCGTGAATATTGTCCCCATATGATGAATGGGTTATTGAATATACCACTGTACATGCCTCCTCCAAATTCCAATTCGGTGTCAATGATAGCCGATGTCCCGATAACCATATATTCCTCTGATAAATCCCGGTCAATGCAGCTTTGGGCTACTTCTGTAGTGTATTTCAGATAATCTTGGCTATAGCTATAAAAATCTCCATTGAAAGCGATGTCACAGGAACTTACTTTCCCGGTATGGTTCTTTACTATTGTGCAGATGGCAATGTTGTCGAATTGCATCAGTTTATCACCTACCGGTAATAGATAGAACTCCTTTTGGTTGATAGCGGCTTTTCCGATGCAGTAATCCAAGAGCATGTTAAACTTCAGATGTTTCTTTCTGCTTATTCTGACAAGGCGAGTCACATCCATTCTTTTGACGAAAGTAAGCATGGGGTTGGGTGCATTCTTCCAAATTTCAAATTGATGTCCTCGGGTTGTTTCTTTAGGATTTACTTCTCTCATACTTCTGTAATTTTTGTTTAATGAATGATGATGCAAAAGTAAGGGAAGCATTTGTTTACGGATAGAACAAACGGGACATTTATATGGGATTGGTAAATAGGTCTGAATAAGGAGTTGCAATCTTCATCAAGGACATGGGAGTGTGTCCGCAAAGCTTCTTGAACTCCCGGATGAGGTGTGATTGGTCGGAATATCCGCTTGTGTAGGCTATTTGTGCTTGATTGATTCCGTTCGGTTGATATTGCATTTGTGCCAATGCTTTTTGGAAACGGACGATGCGGGTGTATTCCCTCGGATTCATTCCGACATGTGACTGAAACTCGCGCTCGAATTGTTTTTTGCTTAGGCAAGCGATGGAGGACAATTCTGTTACTGAAGTTTGAGGAGTGGCATATATTTGCTTGATGGTTGTGTCTATTCTCTTGGATTTATAGATAGCATAGGATGAAATACCTTTGATTCGTGACAAGAGCCATTCTTCTATGCGATTGATGCAGAAAGCATTATCTTCACATTCGAATATTTGCATTGCTAATTCTTCCAGACTTTTGTCTTCAATGTCGTACCCAGAAACTTCTTGATTGTAGAATAGAAATGTAGGAATGTTTAGGAACAGATTCATGGCATGAGGGTGAAAAACCGCTACTATCATTTCAATGTCTCCCTTGGCGAACAAATGCGATGAAAAATTGACTTGTCCGCTGATGGTTAGCTTGTCCTGTGTGGTATTCAGCTCAGGAATATAGAGGGGGCTCCGTTTGTGAAAAATGATTTGAGGACAACCAATGGGAAAGGTATAGGTATTCAATAGTTCTTCGCTCTTGAATATCCAATAATATCTGACGTAAGGTTGCAATAACTTGCAAGGTTTGTAGAATTGGAACTTGTCTTGAATCATTTTCAAGGAACGGTTTGGGCTTTATAAAACAAGAAAGGTTGCCATACAATGAAGTACAGCAACCTTTATAATATGAGTTTCAGATTACTTTGCGCTCAAGATATCCATAGTGTCGCTTGCAATCATCAATTCTTCGTCGGTTGGGATAATAACTACCTTCACCTTAGAATCGTCGGTAGAGATGATAGCTTCTTCGCCACGAACCTTGTTCTTTTCGAGGTCAATCTTTACACCCATGTATTCCAAACCTTCGCAAGCACCTGAACGGGCATTAGCTTGGTTTTCACCTACGCCACCTGTGAACACGATGACATCAACACCGCCCATAGCAGCAGCGTAAGCACCGATGTACTTCTTGATGCGGTAGAAATACATGTTTTCAGCCAATACGGCACGTGGTTCGCCAGCAGCAGCTGCGCTTTCCAAGTCGCGCATGTCGCTTGACTTTTCGAATACGCCGAGTACACCACTCTTCTTGTTCAAGAGGTTAGAAACGCCTGTTGCATCCAAGCCTTCCTTTTCCATGATGTAAGTCACGGCACCACCGTCGATGTCGCCTGAACGAGTACCCATCATCAAGCCTTCCAATGGAGTCAAGCCCATGCTTGTATCTACTGACTTACCATCCTTTACAGCTGTGATAGAACCACCGTTACCTACGTGACAAGTGATAATCTTTGTGCCTTCTACCGGGATGTTCAAGTATTCGCAAACGCGCTTTGAAACGTAGCGGTGAGAAGTTCCGTGGAAACCATAACGACGAACGCCATACTTTTGGTAGAGTTCGTAAGGAACTGCATACATATAAGCATAGTCAGGCATTGTTTGGTGGAATGCTGTATCGAATACACCTACTTGAGGTACGTTCGGAAGAATAGCAGTAACGGCGTTTACACCCTTCAAGTTAGCTGGGTTGTGAAGTGGAGCGAGGTCGCTACAAGCGATGAATGTATCCAAAACTTCTTGGTCAATCAAAACTGACTTGGCGAACTTTTCACCACCGTGTACCATGCGGTGACCTACGGCGTTGATTTCGTCCAAAGACTTGATTGCACCATATTCTTCGCTTACCAATGTGTTGAGGATGAAGTCGATACCTGTAGTGTGT
>JAFYWH010000031.1 GCA_017558175.1 Bacteroidaceae bacterium | reverse complement strand
TAGCACAAGGGTTCCACCTCTTCCCATTCCGAACAGAGAAGTTAAGCCTTGTCACGCCGATGGTACTGCGTTTGTGGGAGAGTAGGTAGCCGCCGTTTTTTGAGAAGCCTTCGATATAGAAATATATCGGAGGCTTTTTTGTTTGTATAGTTTAATCTATACTATTCAAGAGAGGACGAATTTGGGTTTTGCATTGTGTGAATCTCATTGTGACCTTTTGCTTTACCCTATTTATACGGTTGATGCAATATGTCGTCTGTATAGGTTAAGGTTGCTATTACGAAGTACTTGGTTGATATGCGCTAATCGTTGACGATGTGTTATAGGGGCATCTTCGAATTCGTTGTCTTCTTTCATATATAGATATCCGCATCCTGTTACGGGGAGATATTCATCCCAATACACAGGAATGGTATGCAATTTTCCGTCACCTCCCCATCTGTCTATGTATGTTACTCTCTCTACCGAACGATAGCCATGAGCGCGTACCTTTATGGTTATTTTTCCGTCTTGAGTTTGTTGACATTCGGTCTTGAGTACACATTTGGTCACGCAATCAGGATGCATGAAATGTCCCTCTCCCCAAAAGTTTGCCAATGCTTCGTGTTCCCAAAAGCTGCTTTCATGTTGCATATCTTTTCCATAGATGTCATGATGGGGTCGGATTTGTTGATACATTGGGACGCATAGCAAAGGAGCGAAACTGAAATAGATGGATCTAAAATAGTTCGCATTAAGCTCGTGGAAATCTATCTTGGCCTTATCGAAATCAAAATGCCGATAGTTTTGCGGATTCATGTCGAGATCCAATTCTTGCAGATGATCTGGAATGATTGTGTTTATCATCCTTTTCTTGGAGAAATCGAAATCATCTCCAAATCCTACTTCCTTATCTTCTAAAAGCTTCAGCATGTTTTCTTGAGCAAGAGGAGTGAAGAGGAGTGCAAATTGCTGGTTATTATTACGATTGCTTGTATCAAATGCTACTTCAAATTCTTCGTTGGTCAGCATTGCAAAGTCCGCATTGTCCAAGTTGCGGGATTTTCTACGAATGGAATGCATGCGCCATTTGTAACTCAAAGACTTTTCTCTACCTGCCAAATTGCTTTTTTTGCGATAGAATACCAAATCTGGAGCAGCAGTATTTCCATAAATAAGACGAGTCATTTCAATGTATTCGGGATAGAAAGCATCTACACTTGCCGATAGGGTTTCGGAATGATGTACGGTTTGATTCTTTCCGTCCGCTCCCCGTTCGGTAGTAGTCCAATGGATGGTTTTATATCCATAGTATGTTTTGCTACTTTTTTCCATTTTCCTGGTTCGGCATATCACAAACGGATTTCCATTGATGAGACCGGAATGGGAATAGAGTACTGAACGTTCTCTATTAAACGAGTCATCCCAATTATATGTAGCTCTTAGGTCAGCTAAACGTTGGGTTGTGAAATAAGGATCAAACTCCAGCTTGGGGACCGTTTGAGACATCATGCGTGTAAATATGTCCCAATCGTATAAACTATTGAGTGGGGACATTTGTTCCCATGCTTCGTTTTTAAGTTGGTCGATTGTTGCCGATAATTGGTCACGTTCTTTTTTGATGGATTTTAGCAAGGGATGGATCTTGATGAAAAGAATCGCAACGACTAAAATGATGAATAAGATAATGCTGATAATCGTTTCAGATTCCAATTCCTCATGCATTGTGAAGCAAACGATGATTCCTCCAATCACAGCAATCCATAGCAAAATGAGCACAACTTTCCACCAACCTCCCTTTGTCTTTACAGAGGAAAGCTTATCCTCGTTTTCGTAGATTTTACGGCAAGTTTCTCTATTAGCCTCTACGTTTACTTGAGCTTCCTCCGCAAGTTCCTCGAAAGTTTTCTCGGTGACTTCTTTGAAGCGAGGCTGGAAGATGTTGATATATTCAGCTAACGGATCGTAGATATCTTGGGGCATAACCTATTTTTTTAGAAAAATTTGCTTCTTGCCATTTCCTTCGTTTCGGCCGATGCGGTGAATGGTATACGTGTGGTATATCTGTTTCGGGCAGCTACAATCATTTTGGTAGGCCAAGAAAAGATATCCGTGTTCCATTGTGTTACGCGACTATTGTATACGGTACGGGCAGCCGTGATTTCGCGTTGAAGATAGCTGTTCTGTTGCATGGCATCGGCTATGGCATTGTGTGCTTTCAGTTCCGGGTATGCCTCTACCTGAGGAAATAGTCTGTTGAAGGCAGAGCTTACCTGTTGGTTCACATCATTTCTGTTCGCATCGTTTACAATTCCGCTACGGAGGGCAGCTACCGATTTCATGACATCCTTATCGAGCTCGATGGCACGTTCTACGAGTCCCACGACATTTTGCAATATCTGAACTCGTTGTTCCAAATAGTTGTCGATGTTTGATGCTTCGGCTTGGATGCGTTGCTCCAGTTTCTGGAAATAATTTTGAGCCGAAATCTTCATGAATATGAAAATTACACCGGGCAATATGCCGATTAAGCATCCGACAAGGGCTACCAATCCGGGATTTTCCATTGTGTCTTGCATAATCAATACATATCCTAACACAAGTACAGGAATAACTACCCACAAAGCTATTTCGAAAAGGGTAGAACCGAATCCAACTGTAACCGGCAACTGACGATCGATGACATGAATATCGCGACCATTTTCATTTACAACTCCAGTTACTTCATCCAACAAGTTTGCCATAATTGTATCTATTTATTCGTTTATATTCAAAGATTTTTCCTCACTATACAAAGAAACGGATTTTAATGTGGAAAAGCAAGCATGGAAAGAAATAGTTTTTATCGGGTTTTCTATATGGGACAATAAAAAAGAGGACACCTCACTTGAGATGCCCTCTTGTCTGTTATGAAGAAGTTCTTACTTCAAAATCAAAGCGAAACCGCCACCAGGAGCGAGGTGTACTTTCACCTTGTCGCCCTTCTTGGCTTGGATGGTTTCCGACTGATAGTCACGACCGATGCGATGAGCATTCACACCATCCTTGAAGAGCTTGCCTGAATAGGCCTTATCGTCCAAGAAAGAGAGGTCGATTTCGAGGTCGCGGGCATCCCAGTTGGTCAAGCCACCGATGTACCATGTATCACCATTGCGACGGGCGGTGATGATGTATTCACCCATCTTGCCATCGAGAACGATGGTTTCGTCCCATACGGTTGGGATGGCGCTGATGAAGTCGGTACATTCCTGTTCGCGTTCGTAGTTGCTTGGAGTATCGCAAAGCATGTTGAACGGAGATTCGAGGATGACGTAGAGTGCCAATTGGCGACAACGGGTACCCTGGCTCATCGGCTCAGTATAGCAAGGATAATAGTTGCCCTTGGATGCATTGCGCATGGCACCTTGTGTATAGTCCATCGGACCGGCTACCTGACGGATGAAAGGAATCATCACATCGTATTCCACCTGTGCGGTAGGGTTCTTTTCCCACTTCATCTGTTCAAGGCCGTTTACGCCTTCGAAGTTGATGGCATTCGGATAAGTACGGTTCAAACCTGCCGGCTTGTACATGCCATGAAGGTCGAGGAGGAGTTTGTACTTGGCAGTCATCTGAGCGGCACGATAGTTGAAATCGGTCATTTCCTGGTCGTCGCGGTCCATGAAGTCCACCTTGAAGCCCTTGATACCCATCTCAGCATAGTGGCGACATACGTTTTCCATATCGCGGTTGAAGGCATGATAGCCTGCCCAAAGCACGAGGCCTACATTCTTCTTGGTAGCGTAGGCGATGAGTTCTTCGAGGTTGATTTCCGGAACCACCTGCATCAAGTCGGCCTTCAAGTTCACGGCCCAACCTTCGTCGAGGATAACGTACTCGATGCCGTTCTTCGATGCGAAATCGATGTATGCCTTGTAAGTATCGTTGTTCACGCCAGTTTTGAAATCAACACCATCCAAGTTCCATGCATTCCACCAGTCCCAAGCAATCTTGCCCGGCTTGATCCATGAAATGTCGTCCAAGCGAGAAGGCTCTGCCAAGAGATAGCTGAGGTTGGTCGATGCCAAATCCTTGTCCTCGTCGGTCACGATAGCCACACGCCATGGGAAGTTGCGAGGCTGGTCTACCTTAGCGATGTAGTCTTCCACTTCGAGCACGTTCATCTGGAGCATGTTGTGTCCGCCCTGTTCCTGCTTCTTCGGATATGGAGCGAAATCGCCGAGCAATTGGGTGTTGCCCTGGCCGGTGAGGTAAAGACCCGGATAGTTTTCCAAATCCACTTCGGTGATACATACCTTTACATTATTGTCCATCGATACCACGATAGGCAAGAAGACCAACTTTTCCTGGTCAACCTTCGACAATGGAACGTTGGCATAATAGTTCTCGAATGAGTTGGCATATTTGTTCACACCCTTTCTTGGCTTCACGTAAGGAATAGATGCGGTAGCATCGGTTGGGAAACGGTAGTCCACCAATTCGTCTACCACGTTGAAAGGCTTCTTTCCCTTGTTCACGAAACGATAGGCAATACCGTCATCGTATGCACGGAACACCACGTTGAAACCCTTGAATTGGAGAGTCATTTCGTTGTACTCTTCATCCAATTCTTCGGCACGATAGAACGGCGACTTGATTTCGCCATCCACGCTCTTGCGGGTAACTTTCGATGGCTTGTCGTTCTCACCCCATACTTCGCCATTGTCGAGGGTCATGGAGAGTGGAGAGGCTTGCAACACCTGTTGGCCATTGAAGGTGATGTCATAAGTAAGTTGTGCACCGGTGTTGATGGTAGTCTTCAATTTACCGTCCGGCGATGCCAACTGATAGGCTTTCTGAGCTTGCGCGCTGAGTGCACACAAAGCGAAAAGGGCTAAAATTTTGAATGCTTTCATATTGTTTTGATTTAAAATTATTTGTCAAAGGAAGATGATGTTCCTGAAAAACGATGCAATTTACTAATTTTATGTATTTTTGCAACCATAAATTATAAAAAAGATTCTGAATAATCAACTCCCCCCTTGAGAGGGGTAGGGGTGTGTGAGATATGCCAAGTAAATGTATTTTAACACACCCCTTCTCCCTCTCAAGAGGGGAATTAAAAGAAAAATAAAAACAAGAGAAGAATGAAAAAGATATTATTGAGCGGAATGCTCTGTTTGTTGATGGGAACTTCGTGTCAGGAGCAACCCGCAAAAGAAGATTTTATAACTGATTGTGAGAAATCTAACTTCGTGAAGACCCCTCGTTTCGAGGAAACTATGGCTTGGTTCAATAAGTTGGCCGATTATTCATCGATGGTGAATGTCACCTCGTTCGGCACCAGTCCGCAAGGACGCGACCTGTCGCTTGTGATTGTCGATAAGGATGGCCTCCAAGACCCGGTACAAATCCGTCAGAAGGGCCGTGTCATCATCTTGGTGGAATCGTGTATCCATGCCGGCGAACCCGATGGTAAGGATGCGAGCATGATCTTCCTCCGCGACCTCATTGTAGATAAGAAGAACTTCGACCTCCTGGACAATGTGAGCTTCCTCTTCATCCCGGTGTTCAATGTAGACGGACACGAGGACTTCAGCGCTACCAACCGTATCAACCAGAACGGACCGGAAGAATTGGGTACCCGCAACACCGCCCAATACCTGAACCTGAACCGTGACTTCGTGAAGGCCGATGCACCCGAAATGCGTGCTTGGCTCAAGCTCTATAACCGCTGGATGCCGGAACTCTTCATCGATGTGCATGTAACCAATGGTGCCGATTTCCAATACGTGATGACCTATGCCATCGACAATCGTGGTACCTTGATGCCGGAAGGACTCCGCCAATGGTCGCTTGATGTATACGAAAAGCAGCTCAACGAACGCATGGAGCAGGTGGGCTTCCCGCTCTTCCTCTACGCATCGTTCCGCAAGTACAATGCACCGGAAAGCGGTATCCTCATCGATATCTTCGACCCTCGCTACTCGGAAGGCTATGCAGCTACCCGCAACCGCTTGGGATTGCTCATCGAGAACCACATCTACAAGCCTTACGAGCAAC
This sequence comes from Bacteroidaceae bacterium, assembly GCA_017558175.1. Classification (GTDB taxonomy): domain Bacteria; phylum Bacteroidota; class Bacteroidia; order Bacteroidales; family Bacteroidaceae; genus Phocaeicola. The sequence goes on along the minus strand of JAFYWH010000031.1, from coordinate 3,957 downwards.
GCGTAAAGGCCACCATCGAAGCCATCATTGCCAGCTCACGCATCTTGGCCGAGAACAAGGAAGACCTGAAGAAACTCATTGCCGAAGGCGACAAGGAGGTAAGCTCGCCGGCCTACCGACAGAAGCCGATGGAGCTGACTTACAAGCCTGTAAACAAGGATAGCGTATGGGTGGACTACCTGAGCTGGGCACGCGACACCGTGAAGAGTGACCTCTCGGGAGCCGACTGGGTGCGCCATAACTACGACAAGCCTATCACCCTCCGTTGCCCGCTGATTACCTCGTACGAGCCTACTTCGTCCGTACAATTGCCGGAGGCTTACATCCTCATGTCGCAATGGACCGATGTGATTGACCTCCTCGACTTGCACGACATCAAGTACACTCGCCTTGCTGAACCGAAGCAGGTAGAAGTGGAAACCTACCGATACACCAAGGCTACTTTCTCGCCTCGTCAGAGCGAAGGCCGTATCCCGGTAGTGAAGACCGAATATACCACCCAAACGGAAACCCTCACCGCACCGGCAGGTAGCGTGGTTATCGACATGAACCAACCTGGCGGACGATTGGCCGCATGGATGCTTGAACCATCGGCACCGGGCTCATTGGTATATTGGGGATTCTTCAACCAGGTGGTGCAATCTACCAACGAGTTCTGGATTCGTGTGCCATACATGGAGGAAAAGGGTCGCGAGCTCTTGGCCAAGGACCCGGCTCTCAAGGCTGAGTTCGAGCAGCGCAAGAAAGACCCTGCCTTTGCCAAAGACCCACAAGCCATCCTCAACTTCTTCTACGAGAAGGTGAAAAAGGCTGCTCATCAGAACAATGAGTTGCATCCGGCTTGGAGAGTGATGAAGTAAAGGAAATGAGATAACCATTTCCCCTCTTGAGAGGGGCTAGGGGTGTGTGAGACACATTAAGCTGATGCATTCTAACACACCCCCTTCCCCCTCTCGAGAGGGGAATAAGAATGAGATGCCTGGATGACAAACCAATAGTTTTGCAAACCATAATCTTTTATTTATCTTTGCACATTCAATTAAAAGAGAAACAAAATGCCACTAAATTTACCAGATAAACTTCCCGCTATCGAGTTGTTGAAGGAAGAAAACATCTTCGTGATCGACAATTCGCGGGCAAGCTCGCAAGACATCCGTCCGTTGAAGATTGTGGTCCTCAACCTGATGCCGATCAAGATTACCACCGAGACCGACCTCGTGCGTCTGCTCTCGAACACTCCGCTTCAGTTGGAAATCACCTTCATGAAGCTCAAGAGCCATACCTCGAAGAATACCCCGATAGAGCACATGCAGGCGTTCTATCACGACTTCGATGTGCTGAAGAGCCAGAAGTTCGACGGGATGATCATCACCGGTGCGCCGGTAGAACAGATGCCGTTCGAGGATGTGAACTATTGGGAAGAAATCTCCGAAGTGTTCAACTGGGCACATACCCATGTCACTTCCACCTTATATATCTGTTGGGCAGCTCAGGCAGGCTTGTACCATTTCTACGGAGTGCCTAAGTATCCGCTCGACAAGAAGATGTTCGGCGTGTTCCGTCACGAAATCAAGGTGCAGGGATTGCCTATCTTCCGCGGGTTCGACGACGAGTTCTTCGTGCCTCATAGCCGACACACCGAAATCCATCGCGAGGACATCCTCAAGGTGAAGGACTTGACTCTCTTGGCCGAATCGGAAGATGCCGGCGTGTACATGGTCATGGCCCGTAACGGACGCGAATTCTTCATCACCGGCCATTCGGAATATGCTCCGAACACGCTCGATGGCGAGTACAAGCGCGACTTGGGCAAGGGACTCCCTATCGAAGTGCCTAAGAACTATTATCGCAACGACAATCCCGAAGAGGGTGTGCTGGTGCGTTGGCGAGGCCATGCCAACCTCATGTTCTCCAACTGGTTGAACTACTACGTATATCAGGAAACTCCGTTTGATATTAATGAGATAAAATGATCAGACAACGAAAAATAGAACTTTTGGCTCCGGCCAAGAATCTGGAATGCGGCATCGCGGCGATTGACCACGGTGCCGACGCCGTATATATCGGTGCGCCCCGTTTCGGTGCCCGTGCAGCAGCCGGAAACTCCCTGGAAGACATTGCCGAGCTGGTGAAGTATGCCCACCTCTACAATGTCCGTATCTATGTCACCCTCAATACCATCCTGAAGGACGAAGAGCTCCCCGAAACCGAGAAGCTCATTTGGGACTTGTATCGTGCCGGGGTCGATGCCCTCATTGTGCAGGACATGGGCTTGCTAAGCCTGAACCTCCCTCCGATGCCCCTTCATGCCAGCACGCAGATGGACAACCGCACGGCAGGCAAGGTGAAGTTCCTGGCCGAAGCCGGATTCCGTCAGGTGGTCTTGGCACGCGAACTCTCGTTGGAGCAGATTCGCAAGATACACGAGGCCGTACCTCAGACACCGCTCGAAGTCTTCGTACATGGGGCGTTGTGCGTGAGCTATAGCGGTCAGTGCTATGTGAGCCAGCATTGCTTTGGCCGTAGTGCCAACCGTGGCGAGTGTGCCCAGTTCTGCCGATTGGCGTTCGATATGGTGGATGCCGATGGCAAGACCATCATGCAGAACAAGCACCTGCTTTCGCTCAAGGACCTGAACCAGAGCGAGGAGCTCGAGAAACTGCTCGATGCCGGTGCATCGTCGTTCAAGATCGAAGGAAGACTGAAGGATGTATCGTACGTTAAGAACGTGGTGGCCTGCTATCGTCAGAAGCTCGATGCCATCATGAAGCGTCGCAAGGAGTATATCCGCGCCTCTTCGGGTAGCGTGAAGCTGGCTTTCAAACCTCAGCTCGACAAGAGCTTCACCCGTGGCTTCACCAACTATTTCCTCTTCGAACGTGGACATAACACACCCCTTCATCCCCTCTCGAGAGGGGAAGCACACCGCATGGATTCCCCTCTTGAGAGGGGTAGGGGTGTGTCAGAATACATACACGATAACATCAGCACAATCAATACCCCGAAATCCTTGGGCGAGGAGATGGGCTATGTGAAGGAAATCCGTGGCAACTACATCATCGTGGCCGGTGTAAAGCCGTTCAACAATGGCGATGGCATCTGCTACCTCGACGAGCGTGGCAAGCTGAAGGGACTCCGCATCAACCGCGTGGAGAACAACAAGCTCTTCCCTGCCGGTGATATGCCTCGCATCAAGCAACGCACCGTGCTCTACCGCAATTCCGACCAAGAGTTCGAGAAGCTGATGCAACGCAAGTCGGCCGAAAGAAAGTTGGGTGTGGCTATGTCGCTTAGTGAAAACAACTTCGGCTTTACCCTGACCCTCACCGACGAGGACGATGTGCAGGTAAGCATCGCCTTGGAGCGCGAGAAGGAGTTGGCACGCACCCCGCAAACCGATAACATCAAGAACCAGCTGGGCAAGTTGGGCAACACACCTTTCGAGGTAGAGCGCATCGATGTCGATTTCACGGACAATTGGTTCCTCCCGTCGTCCGTCATCGCCGAAGCCCGTCGCGAGGCCGTAGAAAAGCTCTTGGCTGCCCGCAGAATGAACTACCATCAGGAGGTTGCCACCATGCCGAAAACCGACCATGCCTTCCCGCAGAGCGAGCTCACTTACTTGGGCAACGTGATGAACGAAGGCTCGGCATCGTTCTATCGTCAGCATGGAGTTTCGAAGATTGCTCCGGCCTTCGAGAAGCGTCCGGCACAAGATGCCGTGCTCATGTTCTGCAAGCATTGTCTGCGCTATAGCATGGGTTGGTGTCCGGTGCGCCACAAGGAGAAATCGCCTTTCCGCGAGCCTTACTACCTGGTGAGTGGCGATGGCAAGCGTTTCCGCCTGGAGTTCGATTGCAAGCATTGCCAGATGAAGGTCTTGGCCGATAAATAAACGTTAAGAGGGTGCTCGTTGGAGTACCCTCTTTTTGTATGTGTCTGCATCAGCTGATGCAC
>JAFYWH010000030.1 GCA_017558175.1 Bacteroidaceae bacterium | reverse complement strand
CAGCTTCCTTCAATTCTTCCAACGACTTGGCATAGAAATACTTGGCTGTCTTCAAGCCCAATTCCTTAGCAGCAAGGTCGCGGATAGCCTTACGGTTCATGGTAAAGTTCACGGCCTTGGCACTTGGAACCACTTGGATGCCTTGAGCTTCGAAGTCGTACAAACGTTCGGTACGGATCGCTTCAATTTCAGGAACGATGATGTCCGGTTGGTGCTTCTTGACTACTGCATCGAGTGCATCACCATCGAGCATGCTGAACACCTCGAATGCATCAGCCACTTGCATAGCCGGTGCGCCTTCGTAAGAGTCGCATGCAATGACATACTGACCTTTGCGCTGAGCTGCAATCACGAACTCCTTACCCAACTCTCCGGAACCTAACAACAGAATTTTCTTTGTCATATATCTTATTATTATTTGTTATTCAAAAAAAGAAGTGGGGAATGAACCTTCATTCTCCACTTGCAAAGATAAGTCTTTTTATGAAAAGATAAAGTTAGTCTTTAGAAAAAAGGCTGCAACACAGCGAAAAACATCGCACCGAACATGATCGTCAACAGCAGAATAGGCAGTGAACAGATAATTATCAGCAACAATATCTTGCCAAAGCTGAATCCACCATTCGGATTATACTTGCCCGGTACAATGATCCAAGCCAAGATATATGCCAATGCCGAACCTTGTACGGCAAAGAGGCAAAACAGAAATACCAGACGTACTACCGTAACATCCCAGTCCATATATTCAGCCAAGCCGGATGCCACACCGCCCAACATCTTGTTGTCGGTATCGCGATAAAAAGTTTTCTTTGTTTCCATAATTTCAAATTCAATAATTGATGGTATTGGTAGTTATGCTGTAATCGATGGCAGACATACCAAAATTGATCATAAAGAAGGTTCCCACTCCTAATGCTATGAGCCAAAGGATAAGCAGAATCATTCGTACGGCAAACGACATGTCCTTCCATCCGGCAAAAGTGCTCATCAGGAAATGGATGAAACCGACGATAGGAATACCAACCACCAGAATGCCCGATATGGCCATCAGTACCGTAGAGTGAGGCGAAGTATTGATAACCGACCAATCCACGACTGGCATACTTTGATAGAAGAAGGCAGGAAGTTCGCTGATTGTACCCATGGCAACCATCAGCAAGGAGAAGCAAACCACCAAGAGGATGAACAATATCGGTGTACAACAGATGGCAGCAATAACCAATGCAGCCTTTATCAAGAAGCCGAAAATGGATACGATACCCTCTCCTAACTTCTGCAAGAAAGACTTGGTCTTTTCCGATTGTAGATGATCGTTCACCTTTTCAAAGCCATCGGTTACCGTTTTTCCGATATTCTCAACATTTACTTTCATCCCTTTCATGGAAAGTTTCTCGGCAGCTGTCTTTGCTTCAGGAATGATAATCCAAGCAATGATGTAAACCAGGAAGATTCCCTTCATAACAAACGTGCCATTTCCAATAGTCGGCAAGGAAAGGATGATTAACAAGATTCGGATAACGGTTACATCCCATCCGAAGTATGCTGCAATGCCTGAGCATACACCACCCAAGACTTTATTATCCGGGTTACGGAACAGGCGCTTCACCCCTTTCTTGTCATCTATATATTCTTTGTTGTCTTGTGTTGTGTCATCTGCAAATTCTTCGGGTTTTCCCATTTGGGCAATAATTTCTTCTACATCGGTCAGCGTAACGACTTGTTTCTTGTCGTCCAAACGTTCGCTGAACAATTCCGAAATGCGTAGTTCCATATCGTGCACAATTTCTTCGGCTCCCTCTTCCTTACTGAAATGGATGCGGAGGTTGCTCAAGTACTTGTCCAGCAATTCATATGCATCTTCGTCGATATGAAAAACGATGCCACCTAAGTTTATGTTGAATGTCTTCTTCATGAGAGTAAATTTTGAGTTCGTTTTAAATGATTCACCGTATTCGCCAATTCCATCCAAGCTTCTTCCAATCCTTGAAGGAACAATTCGCCATCTGGCGTAAGCGAGTAATACTTGCGGGGAGGTCCTTGTGTGGATTCTACCCATTCGTACGATAAGAGATTATCGTTCTTCAGTCGGGTAAGCAACGGATAGAGCGTACCTTCCACTACAATGAGGTGAGCTTCCTTGAGCTTCAGAATGATGTCCGAAGCATAGGCAGCCTCCCGATGAAGCAATAGCAGGATGCAATATTCAAGCATCCCCTTTCGCATTTGTGAGCGTACATTATCTACATTCATAGGCTTTGTTCCTTGTTTTGCACAAATGTAGGCAAAATATTAGAACCTTGCAATACATAGTACTATAAAATTGATTTTATACTCGAAAAAATTTAGGAAAAAGGCACAATGGATGCACAGAAGTCCTATCTTTGTATCCGTTTTCATTAACAAAATAGATGGATATATGTTTGAAATAAGAAAAGCAACCTTGGAAGACATACCATTAATTAATGAATTGGCATGGATTGTCTTCCCGCATACCTATAAAGAATTGCTCTCGCCAGGGCAAATAGAATTCATGATGGACTGGATGTATTCTCCTGCTAACCTACAAAAGCAAATGACCGAGGATGGTCACACTTATTTTATAGCTTACGAAGGAAACGAACCGGCAGGTTACTTATCTATCCAACCGGAAGGTGAACATACTTACCACTTGCAGAAGATTTATGTTCTCCCCTCTTTCCAAGGAAAAAAATTAGGTAAGCAGCTTTTCAACCATGCTATCCAAGCTATCAAGGAACTTCATCCCGAACCTTGCCAAATGCGCTTGAATGTGAACCGATATAATACGAAAGCTGTAGATTTCTATTTCCGCATGGGCATGAAGAAGGTTTTCGAAGGAGATTTCGATATTGGCCATGGATATTTGATGACGGATTATATCATGGCATTGGATATTTAATAACAGAAGAAGAGTTTGCCTTAATAAAGCAAACTCTTCTCTAACTTTAATAGGAACTCTTTCTTCTCTATCCCCGCTGCATATCCTACCAATTTACCATTGGCACCAATCACACGATGGCAAGGAACTACAACTAACAATGGATTCCTGTTGTTAGCCATCCTTATGGCACGTACTGCTTTCGGATTACCAATAGCCTCTGCTATCTGTTTATAGCTTCTTGTTTCGCCATAAGGTATATCACACAAAGCTTTCCAAACGGTCACTTGAAAATCCGTTCCTTTCATCCGTAATGACAAATGGAATGTCTTACGATTCCCTTGCAGATATTCGTTTAGCTGGCGATAGGCTTCTTTTATTAAAGGAGTCTCTTGCTCGATTCCATCCCAAGAACGATGTGTAGATATAGCAAGAAGGGCTCCGTCCTCCTCTACAAAGGTGACGGAACCCAACGTTGTTTCGTATGAATATTGGTAAGTCATTATTCTTCCCAAACCAAATATGCAGATACCAACCAGTGGTTCATCTTGTGACCTTCTACCGGTTCTGCTTCAGGAATGCTTACCTTGAATGTATGCTTACCAGCAGTCAAGTCGCCCAACTGAGCTTCTTCAGGAACTACATCCGATCCCGGACACCAGTTAGAACGAGACAAGTCTGATGAGCCAAGAGGTTCTTCTACCATCTTTTCAGAATAACCTTCCTTGTCGATGTACATAGCCAAACGCTTGATGAGCCATACACCTGTACCCGGATTGAAACGACGGAATGAAGCACAGTCGTTACGCCATGGAATGAAGTTCAACACTTCGTTACCATCTACAGAAACGATGTTCTGACGCTTAACGAATTCATCACCACCGCTATGACCACCATGACCGGTTACAATATACTTCAAACGTACATTCTTTGCATCCTTCGGCATATCGAATTCCATTTCCACATCCTTACGAGCGAAGATGTCAGGATATGTCTGACCGATGTAATATACAGTGTTCATCAAAGGCTTCACCTGACGCTTAGGCATTCCATCGCAAGTAATTTGGCTTTCCTTGATATCGATGTCCATGCTTACTACATAACCTTCGGCTGTCCAAGTATCGATGTAGATACCTACGTATGCTTCGTTTTCCAATGTAGGATAAAGGTCAGTGATGTCTTGCATCCATGTTACACAATCTGCCCATTCGTCTACGTAAACAGGCTTACGCTTCTGGCCGATTTCGTGTTCGTTGTAGTAACCTACACCAAACGGAGTCATGAAACGCATCAATTCGATGGTTGGAATATAGTCTTCACCCGGAACGATACCCTTCATGTTTTCATACTTAAGGCTATCTACTGCAGGGAATTCCTTTTCACCCTTGGCAATGCTGAGCAAGTTTACAGCTGATTCCTTTGGAAGTACAAAGCATGAACCCGACTTGTCCCAACGGTCACCGTTAGAAGCCAACTTCACGGTCAAAGTTACGTTTGCATTACGCTTGTATTCCGGCAAAGTGATTTTCTTTACAATGATACGTCCGTTTACCAAGTGGATAACACCATCCGCATCGGCTTCATTGAAGTTCTGATACTTGTCCGGTTGGAAACAGATATTCACGTTTTCAAACACATCGATGTGAGTGTCACCAATTGACGGATATTCCTTATGTCCGCAAGAAGAGAGCATACCCACAAGAGCTACTGCTAAAAATAGAATCTTCTTCATGTTGTTATAGATTATAATGTATAATAATTAGACGGATTATCTTCTTTCACAATATACACCCATTTCGGTTATGTTGGCAGAACCTTTGCTTTCCAAGAAAGTGACACGCATGGCATCTCCATAAACCGTATCAAAACGATGGAGCTTCACACGACGGAATGTCGGAGCTTTACCTTCGAAGATGGTTTTCCATTCACCGTTCAATTTGTATTCTATGCGATACGTCTGCGCAACATCATCCTTGTCTTGCGTAATGGCAATGGTATTGAATGAAGTGATTTCCTTGAAGTTCACTTGCCACCATGGTTCCTTGATGCGTGGTTCCGAACGCCATGCGCTATGAAAGTATCCATCAATCGCAAGGTCAGCAATTTCTGTATCCAATCCCCATGAACTTTCAACCCATTGACCCAATGCCAAGTTCTTGCTGATGATAGGTTCACCCGTTTCGGCCACCTTTACTTGCGGAGCATCGTTCTTCCACATGTTACCAATCTTCTTCAATGTTTCTACTGCATTGTCATCCAACAAGCCATCGCGGTTTGGAGCAATGTTCAAGATGAATGTACAGCAAACCTTATTCATTGGAATGAGATTGTCGTTCACCATTTCTTCGGCAGTCTTGGTCGGTTTGTTTGGCATATAGCTCTTCCAGAACCAAGTATCCTGAATTGGGTAACAAGCCATGGAAGGCAAGAAATTCTTGTCCTTCGAAATCTTTTGACCAGCTCCTTGTTCAAAGGTCTTGATTTCAGAGTAGAACAAACCTTCGCTTGGATAGGTAGCACCATTTAGATCCATCACCAAACAATTCGGTTGGATAGATTTTGCCAAACGATAGATATCTTCAAAAGAAATGTCTTCGTATGTCAAACGGCTCCATGGAGCATCCCATGCATCGAACATCAACGCCTTGATAGGACCATAGTTGGTAAGAAGTTCACGAACCTGTTCCTTTACCATTTCGATATGGTCGAGGGTGATATGATTGCGAACGAGCTTTGCATTCAAGTCGAGAATAGAGAAGTGGAACATGATTTCCATACCTTCGGCACGAAAAGCATCTACGTACTCTTTCATAAAGTCGCGCTTGATGCCGCTATTCATCACATTGTAATCGGTGGTCTTGGTATCCCACAAACAGAAACCGCTATGGTGTTTTACAGACAAACAACCGAATGTCATGTTGGCACTCTTTGCAGCTTTTGCCCATTGCGAACAATCGAGTTTGGTAGGATTGAAAACTTCAGGTGGACAAGAAGGATCACCCCAGTCCTGATCCAAGAAAGTAGATGTGCTGAAGTGGTTGAACATACCGAAACGGAGGTCAACAAACTCCTGCTGAAGCTGGTGCAATGACTTGGTTTGAGCCGAAACACCGAGCATACCAAAGAGAGAGAGTGCTAAAAAGAGAAATTTCTTCATATTGTTTCTATAATATAAAGGTATATATATAAGAAATGTCATTCAGAAGACCAAAGGGAGAAAGAATTTCGGTAACACCAAAGACGTGTTCGAGATTCTTCGTCGCTCTTGCTCCTCTGAATGACAAATCTTATGAATCAATGATTATTGGTGTTGTTCACGCAACAAATCGTTCACAGTCTTAACTGGGTTGAATGTGCCGAGAGGTACTTCAACGAAGATAGTTGACCAGTCGCTCATTGCACCGTTCCACAAACCTGGAAGTTCGAGAGCCTTCAATTCCTTACCGCTCTTAGACTTGTAAGAGATGAAGCCAGTTGCCTTGTCTACATAGTTCACCAAGTTGAACTTGTTGCCCTTATAGTCGCGAACAGCACATACCAAGTCTACTGGATTAAAGTGAGTACCGTTTTCGAACATAGCCTTCTTTGCAGGATCGTTCATATCGATCTGTGAGCTTTCGAGCACTTGCAAAGAGATTGTACCGTCAGGATTGTAAGCCAAGAACGGACCACCGCCCGGTTCGCCTACGTTCTTCACCATACCGCAAATACGCATTGGGCGATTCAACTTCTTACGCAAATAGATAACCAAGTCTGCATCTTCCAAATCCTTGATGTCTTCCTTGCGGCAGCACAAGTCGTTCTGAACGAAGCGGATGATTTCTTCCAATTGTTCGTGAGTATACTTGCCACCATCCAAGAGTTCGAGGTATTCGAATGCCTTCTTCTGGAGAGTTACCAATACACCAGCGATCAACTTCTTGTAAGCTACAGTTTCATCCTTCAAACGGTCTGGAACTACGTTGTCGATGTTCTTGATGAAGATAACGTCAGCATCGAGGTCGTTCAAGTTTTCGATCAATGCACCGTGACCACCCGGACGGAACAACAACTTGCCATTGTCGCGGAATGGCTTGTTTTCCATATCGGCAGCAACTGTATCTGTGCTTGGCTTCTGTTCAGAGAAAGAAACGATGTATTCTACACCATACTTAGCAGCATAAGCAGCTACCTTTTCTTCTACCAATGCCTGGAACAATTCGCGGTGTTCAGTAGAAACTGTAAAGTGTACGTTAACCTTACCAGTCTTACCAGCAGCATAGAGAGCACCTTCTACCAAGTGTTCTTCCAATGGAGTGCGAACGCCATCTTCGTAGCTATGGAACTTCAACAAGCCCTTTGGAAGAGCGCCATAGTTCAAGCCAGCAGCTTCGAGCAAGTTTGCAACAACAGCCTTATAGTTACCTTCAGCGATCAAAGCGTCGATACCCTTACCATTGTTCTTTTCACAAGCAGCATTCAAGTCACCGAAGAAAGCGAAGTTGTGAACGTTTTCGAAGAACTTCTGTTCAAATGGCTTAGTAGGAACATCGTATTCAGCGCCCAAGAATTCGAACATATCCTTGAACATACGGCTTGCTGCACCTGAAGCAGGTACAAACTTCACGATATTCTTTTCACCTTGCATATAAGCGTCCCATGCTTCCAAGTATGCCTTCATTTCTTCTTCAGCCGGAGCGAGGATGCCCTTTTCGATAGATGCAGCTCCGTCGAGTTTCAAGAATGGGAAACCTTTTTCGAAGCATGCCAATTGTTCTGCGATCTTTTCTTCTGAAATGCCTTTCTTTTCAAGTAAAGCTTTGTCTTCAGCTGTCAACATAATAGTCAATTTTTAAGGTTATAATTAATAAATATTGTATAATTCTATATTATTGCCCAAAATTACAAAAAAAAGAATGAAAGGTAACAATAAACCAAAGAAAAAAAACTACCTTTGAGCGAAAGAAATAAATTTGAAGGGAAATATGGAAGAAAAATTTTATTTCAACAACCAAGAACGTGAACTACTTTTCACCTTATATAAGCAGCTCATCAAGCTCTCTTGCGACACCATCCAGAAGGACGATTGCCGCAAGCTAAAAGGGTATCTCACCCAATATTTATCGGAAGGAAACATTCCACGTAATGCCTTCGGAATGAATCCGATTATCAAGGATATGCAGACTGCCATTATCGTGGCAGAAGAAATAGGCATGAAGCGGGCATCCATTCTCAGCATCATGCTCCACGAACCGGTGAAGTGCGGTTTGTGCTCGTTGGATTTCGTGAGAGAAGAATTTGGCGAAGATGTGGCAGGCATCATCAAGGGATTGGTGAAGATCAACGAACTTTATGCCAAGAGCCCTACGGTGGAATCGGAAAACTTCCGAAACTTGCTCCTCTCGTTTGCCGAAGACATGCGAGTGATTCTCATCATGATTGCCGATCGTGTGAACCTCATGCGCCAAATCAAGGACTCTCCTAACGACGAAGCCCGCAAGCAAGTGTCGAACGAGGCAGCATATCTGTATGCTCCCCTCGCCCACAAGTTGGGTCTTTACAAGCTGAAATCGGAATTGGAAGACCTTTCCTTGAAATATACCGAAAAGGATATGTATTATCACATCAAGGAAAAGCTGAACGAAACGAAGGCTTCCCGCGACCGATATATTGCAGCCTTCATCGAACCTATCCAGAAGAAGCTCGAAGATGCCGGATTGAAATTCCACATGAAGGGACGCACCAAGTCCATCCACTCCATCTATCAGAAGATGAAGAAGCAGAAATGCCCCTTCGAAGGTGTGTACGACTTGTTTGCCATCCGCATCATCCTCGATTCGGAATACGAGAAGGAAAAGCAGGAATGTTGGCAGGTGTATTCCATCGTGTCGGACATGTATATGCCGAACCCGAAGCGTCTTCGCGACTGGTTGAGCGTGCCGAAGAGCAATGGCTATGAATCACTCCACACCACCGTGATGGGTCCTGAAGGAAAATGGGTAGAAGTGCAAATCCGCACCGAACGCATGGATGACATTGCCGAACGAGGCTTTGCTGCTCACTGGAGATACAAGGGTGTGAAGGGAGAAAGTGGCCTCGACGAATGGCTCACCACTATCCGAGAAACGCTTGAAAATGCCGGAAGTGACCTCGAAGTGATGGACCAATTCAAGCTCGAACTTTATGAAGACGAAGTGTTTGTCTTTACACCGAAGGGCGACCTCTTCAAGTTGGCTAAGGGTGCAACTGTGCTCGACTTTGCTTTCAGCATCCACACCAAGTTGGGATGCAAATGCATCGGCGCCAAAGTGAATGGCAAGAATGTGCAGCTCCGTCAGAAACTGAACAGCGGTGACCAGGTGGAAATCATGACATCGAATACGCAAACGCCGAAACAAGATTGGCTGAGCATTGTCACCACATCGAAAGCACGCACCAAGATTCGTCAGGCATTGAAGGAAATTGAAGCCCGCCAGACGGAATTTGCCAAGGAAACGCTTGAGCGCAAATTCAAAAATCATAAGGTGGAATACGATGAATCGACCATGATGAAGCTCATCAAGAAGATGGGATATAAGACCGTAACGCTTTTCTATCAGGACATTGCCATCGAAAAGCTGGATGCCAACCACATCCTCGAGCGTTTCGTGGAAATGAAGAAGAAGGAAACGGAAGCCAACAACGAAGTATTCTATCGTAGTGCGGAAGGATACAGCATGCAAGCTCCTACGGAAGACAAGAATTACAAGGAAGACGTGCTTGTCATCGACCAGAATCTGAAGGGATTGGACTTCAAGCTTGCCAAGTGTTGTAACCCGATTTATGGCGACGAGGTGTTCGGTTTTGTGACCATCAATGGTGGCATCAAGATTCATCGCGAGGATTGTCCGAATGCAGCTGAAATGAAGTCTCGCTTCGGTTATCGCATTGTGAAAGCCAAGTGGGCCGGCAAGAGCCATGGCAAGCAATATCCTATCACTCTCCGCGTGGTGGGACATGATGACATTGGCATCGTGACCAACATCTCCTCTATTATAAATAAGGAGAGCGGCATTCTTCTTCGCTCCATCAGCATCGATTCGCACGACGGACTTTTCTCAGGTATGCTGACCGTGATGGTGGACGATACGGCCAAACTCGAAGCCCTCATCAAGAAGCTGAGAACGGTGAAAGGTGTAAAACAAGTGAACCGCGGATAAGCTATGAACGAACTGAAGAAACGCATCAAGAGCTTTGGCTATGCCTTCAAGGGGATAGCCAGCTTGCTGAAGAAAGAGCACAACGCATGGATACATTGCCTCGCCATCTGTGTGGTGACATGTGCCGGATTTTATTTCGGCATCACTCCCACCGAATGGTGCATTGTGGTGATTTGTTTTGGTGTGGTCTTGGCTGCTGAGGGGTTCAATACGGCCATCGAACGATTGGTCGATCTGGTCTCTCCGGAATTTCATCCGGTGGCAGGCGATGTGAAAGATATAGCTGCCGGAGCTGTGTTGATATGCGCCATAGCAGCTGCCATCATCGGATGCATCATCTTTGTGCCCTATCTGATGAATTGTTAATTTTGCATTTATTATGGGTTGAATAAGGAAAGTTCACATAAAAAAACATTATATTTGCCCCCGAATTGTAAAAACGAATAAATATGAAGAAGTTTATATTGACAGCCTTTTTATCTGTGTTTGCATTGATTGCCTTTGCGGCAGGCGAAGCAGAAATCAAATTCGAAAAGACCAGCCATGATTTCGGCTCATTCCCGGAATCGGAGAAGGTGACTTGCACATTCAAGTTTACCAATACAGGCGACAATCTTTTGGTTATCCATCAAGCCATCGCGTCTTGCGGATGCACCGTTCCTCAATATTCTAAGGAGCCAATCAAGCCGGGCGAAAGCGGTCAGATTGTGGTGACTTACAACGGAGCCGGAAAATTTCCTGGCCACTTCAAGAAATCTATCACCATCCGCACCAATGCGAAACAAGAAATCGTTCGCTTGTATATAGAGGGTGACATGGTTGGAAAATGATAAAAACACCTAATCATTTATAACGAAACGTGCTGACATTTTAATCCGAATGTCGGCACGTTTTTTATTCTCCTCTTTAGAGATGCATTTCATGGAAAAAGGGACATTTCCTGCTCCTTTTCCGTAACGCATGCACGGACTTTATTCCCCATATTTGCACCAAAACAAAAGCTATATGAGGAAACTATTCTATGCTGTCTTGATGCTATGCGCTTCCCTCTCCTTCCCCTCGTGCAACATGATGGAAGTGCATCCCTACGATGCCCATGTGCAAGGGCCACAAAACTTGAACGAAACGCACATCCGTGAGATTCATGAACACCTGAAGGAACGGAAATCCATCCGTTTTGCTTTCATCAGCGATACGCAACGATGGTATGACGAAACCAGGGATATGGTGAAGGACATCAACCTTAGAGGCGATGTGGATTTCGTGATTCATGGAGGCGACCTCTCCGATTTTGGAGCAACGCACGAGTTCATTCTCCAACGCGACATTATGCTCGGCTTCCGCATGCCATGGGTGGCTCTATTGGGCAACCACGATTGTTTGGGAACGGGAGAAGATGTCTTCCAAACGATATGGGGAAAGCCCAACTTCCATTTCCAAGCCGGAAATGTGCTCTTCGTGTGTCTCAACACCAACTCGTTGGAATACGATTATAGCGAGCCTGTTCCCGATTTTGCTTATCTGGAGAATCTGATGAAGAATCTCCCCGAGGGTGTGGAGAAAACCATTGTGGTGATGCATGTTCCTCCCTTCGACTTGGAGTTCAACAACAATGTGGCCAATGTATTCCAACTCTATCTCAAGGAGTTTCCCGGTTTGCTTTGCTGCTTGAACGGACATGCCCATCGTTATCTCGTGCATGAGCCTTTTGTGGATGGTATTGCGTATATCCAGACGCCATGCGCCAAATCACGGGAGTATATATTGTTTACCATTGACGAAGACGGTTATGAGCATGAAGTTATCCATTTTTAAGCGAATATGCATGGTGCCGTTGCTCTGCTTTCATGCCTTGAATGTCATGGCCACCTCACCTGTCGAGATAGATGATCGTTATCAGAGACGCATTGCGGATTATCAGAGTTTTTGGCAATCGCTCATGCCGACTTACACCAAACTGCAATATGCCGGAGGAATGGGATGGCTCAATGTTGGAGCCGGATGGGCATACGGCAACAACCAGCAATGGGAAACGGATGTGTTCCTCGGATTCATCTCTCGCTATACATCGGACAATGCCAAGCTCACCCTAACCTTGAAGCAGAACTTCATCCCTTGGCGACATGAGATGACTCCCACCGTCTCCATCGAGCCCTTGGCTTGCGGAATGTATTTCAATACGGTATTCAGCGATGAGTTTTGGACAAAGGAGCCCGACCGATATCCGCATGGATATTACAATTTCTCCACGAGGGTGCGGACACACATCAGCGTAGGACAACGAGTGCGATTCCTGATTCCCGACAAGAAGCGGATATTCTCCCGAAGCATCACCCTTTTCTACGAAATAAGCACGTGCGACCTCTATGTGGTGAGCGCTTTCACCAACCGATTGAGCCCCGAAGATTATCTCCGCCTTTCTTTCGGCATGAAATTTGACATATTCTAACCCGAAAAGCCGTGTTTCTCTATTTTTTTGATTATTTTTGGAACATCATGTGAAAATCAATCAACATTTAAAATATAGAAACATGAAACAAGAAAATGAAAAGCCGACGGGATTGCCCGAAAACGCATTCCGTCCGTTGAAGCCGGGTGAAGAATATCATCCGCTCATGTCGCCGGATAAAGAATATCCGGAAGTGAATCTGTGGTCAGTCTCATGGGGGATTGCCATGGCCGTATTGTTCTCTGCAGCTGCAGCTTATTTAGGATTGAAGGTTGGCCAAGTGTTCGAAGCTGCTATTCCTATTGCCATCATTGCGGTGGGCGTATCGAGTGCTGCGAAGCGCAAAGGCGCCTTGGGCGAAAATGTGATTATCCAATCCATCGGAGCTTGCTCGGGTGTGATTGTGGCGGGTGCCATCTTCACCCTTCCGGCCCTCTACATCTTGCAGGATAAATATCCAGAAATGACCGTAGACTTCATGCAGATGTTCATCAGCTCTTTGTTGGGTGGTATTTTGGGTATCCTCTTCCTCATTCCATTCCGCAAGTATTTCGTGAGCGACAAGCATGGCGAATATCCTTTCCCTGAAGCAACTGCCAGCACACAAGTGTTGGTTTCTGGCGAGAAAGGCGGAAGCCAAGCAAAGCCGTTGCTCATTGCCGGTTTGGTGGGCGGTTTGTATGACTTCATCGTGGCCACCTTCGGATGGTGGAACGAAAACTTCACCACACGTGTTTGTGGCTTGGGCGAAACCTTGGCCGAAAAAGCGAAGGTTGTCTTGAAGATCAACACCGGTGCAGCCGTTCTCGGTTTGGGTTACATCATCGGTTTGAAGTATGCAGCCATCATCTGTGCAGGTTCGTTGGCCGTATGGTTGCTCATTGTTCCGGGCATGAACTTGTTGTTCGGCGACCAACTCTTGAATGTATGGAATCCTTCCATCACACAAACCATCAGCGAAATGGCTCCTGAGACCATCTTCAAGGAATATGCCAAGAGTATCGGTATCGGAGGCATCGCCATGGCAGGTGTAATCGGCATCTTCCGTTCATGGGGAATCATCAAGAGTGCGGTTGGTTTGGCAGCTAAGGAAATGGGTGGCAAGAAAGCCGATGCAAACGTGAAGCGTACACAGAAAGACCTCTCGATGAAGGTCATTGCTTTCGGCTCTATCTTCACCTTGTTGCTCACTTTCGTGTTCTTCTTGACAGATGTGATGCACGGCAATTTGCTTCATAGCATCGTGGCTATCCTCTTGGTGGCAGGCATCTCGTTCCTCTTCACAACCGTAGCTGCCAATGCTATTGCCATCGTGGGAACAAACCCTGTTTCGGGTATGACCTTGATGACTTTGATTCTTGCTTCTGTGGTGATGGTGGCTGTTGGCTTGAAGGGTGCAACGGGTATGGTCGCAGCTCTCGTGATGGGTGGCGTGGTTTGTACAGCGCTCTCTATGGCCGGCGGATTCATCACTGACTTGAAGATCGGTTATTGGTTGGGAACAACTCCAGCAAAGCAACAGACATGGAAATTCTTGGGAACACTCGTTTCTGCAGCCACTGTAGGCGGTGTTATCATGATCTTGAACAAGACATACGGTTTCACCAGCGGTGCATTGGCAGCTCCTCAAGCGAATGCCATGGCAGCTGTGATTGACCCGTTGATGAACGGTGTAGGCGCTCCTTGGTTGCTCTACGGCATCGGCGCAGCATTGGCATTGGTGTTGACATACTTCAACATCCCTGCATTGGCCTTTGCATTGGGTATGTTCATCCCATTGGAATTGAACCTCCCGTTGTTGGTGGGTGGAGCCATCAACTGGTATGTAACCACACGCAGCAAGGATGAAAAGGTGAACAACGAACGTGGCGAAAAGGGCACACTCCTTGCATCCGGTTTCATTGCCGGCGGTGCATTGATGGGTGTTGTCAGCGCAGCTATGCGATTCGGCGGCATCAACCTTGTAAATGAAGAATGGTTGGCAAACCCGATGAGCGAACTCGTTTCATTGGTGGCATACGCATTGCTCATCATCTATCTCGTTAAGGCAAGTATGAACATTCAAAAGAAGTGATCATGAAGAAATTATTCTTATTGGGAGCTTTGGCGTTTTCTTCCCTCCTTTCAGCACAGACACCCATACAGGTGAAGTTGGCGGAAGAGAAGGTGGTCGATGAAAAGCCTGTCATTAAAGGGTGGATTAATGGCGATGAATACACCGAAGCAACCTTGACCATTTATCCTGCCAAGAAACCTAACGGACAAGCCATTGTTGCTTGTCCGGGCGGTGGATATGCCGGCATTGCCACCACACACGAAGGCCACGATATGGCTGCATGGTTCAACACGCAAGGCATCACCTACGCCGTGCTTCATTATCGCATGCCAAACGGCAAGCACGAAGTGCCATTGAGCGATGCTCACCAAGCCATCCGTTATCTCCGCAAGAACGCCGATAAATGGGGCGTGAAGACCGTCGGCATCATGGGTTCATCCGCTGGCGGACACTTGGCATCTACGGCAGCTACGCATTTCACGGCAGAGACACGTCCGGACTTCCAGATTCTTTTCTATCCGGTGATTACCATGGGCGAGTTCACTCACCAAGGTTCGAAGAATCTGCTGCTTGGCAAGAATCCGAGCGAAGAATTGGTGAAACTCTATTCCAACGAATTGCAAGTGAACGAACAGACCCCTCCTGCTTTCATCATGCATAGCAGCGACGATACGGCTGTTCCTGTGCAAAACACCATCAACTATTATTTGGCGATGTGCAAGCATGGCGTTCCGGCATCTGTGCATTTCTATCCTACGGGCGGACATGGTTGGGGATACAACGAAAGCTTCCCTTACAAGACGCAATGGAAGAATGAACTTGAAAAATGGCTGAAGGAGATTCAGTGATAAAAGAAAGAGGGAGTATCGATGGACATTCCCTCTTTTTGTTTTTGTTTGGTAAGTAATTATCCCCCTTATGAAGGGGGCGTAGGGGGATGTTCTATTGGCTTTGACATCCATGATGAACAAGTGAAAAGTTTACTATTTCTAATGGAACATCCCCCTGGCCCCCTTCACAAGGGGGATGATCGCAGCAAACTTTAGTTACTTCATCTTACCCACAATAGAATACGGCTTCTTGATATAGTTTGTCTGCACATTGAGTTTCACTTCGCCATCTTCTATGCGGAAGGTCATTTCGAGCGACGACACCCAATTCACGTAATGTGCCTTGAGTTGCAACTCTTCTTTCGATGTCCATGCATAGCTGCCGGATACGTAGTATGGACCTTCCAAGCCTTTGAAGCGGTCGATTGGTGTGATGGAATACGGTGGATATGCCTCCATCGATGTGGTCATCCATTGCTGATAGCCGAACGGAAGTTCATAGCTCTTTCCGTCGGTTTCGGTTACGGTCATGGTCACCTGTTTCTTGCCGAAGTTCAAGCGGAGAGATTTCCATCCGAACGGATTCTTGCCCAACTCGATTTCCTTGTTCTCGAAATTCGATGCGAAAGCCGATGCAGCCTTGCCCTTCACTTCCGGCAATTTATACGATGCCTGCTTCTTCATCAACGCCTGATAATCCTTCTTGTTGGCCGGCAATGGCTCGTCTTGAATCTGTGGGAGAAGCACATCCCAAATCAATCGGCGTTGGTCGCGACCGTTGCCAAGTGTAGCTTCTGTCATCACCACCACCATGTCCTTATCCAAGATAGAGATTACATATTGACCCAATGCTCCGTCGGCACGTACGGCTCCATCGTGGCCACCGCAATGCCAGATGTGATAACCATACACCTCACGTCCGGTTTCCTGTTGCTTCTTGCACATCTCGCGAATCCATTCCGCCGGAACCAATTGCTTGCCTTCCCAACGGCCTTCGTCAAGAATCAGCTGACCGAACTTGGCCAACGATTCCGGTTGCATGTGTACGCCCCATCCGCCAGTGTTCACACCTTCGGGACTTTCCTCCCATGCCCACTCCGTAACGTTCATGTGCGAGAAGACACGCTCCTGCAGATATTCGGTGAGCTTCTTTCCAGTCACCTTCTGAACGATGGCTGCGAGCATGTAAGACACCATAGAGTCATACGCATATTCTCCCGGCTTCACCACGGGTTTTGCGAGGAATGTACGGATCCACTCCGTGCCACGGCTTCGCATGTTCCAATCAGGCTTCACACCCGACGACATCATGAGCAGATGACGCACCGTCATGCTTGCCAACTCCGGCGATACATTCTCCGGCAAAAGTTCCGGGAAGAAAGTGGCCACTCTATCCTCTACACGAAGTCGATTGTCGGCAATGGCCAAACCTACGGCCACCCCTACGAAGGTCTTCGAGCATGAATACATGGTGTGGCGATATTCCGGCGCAAACGGTTGCGGATACATTTCGCCAATCACCTTGCCATGACGCATCACCACTACGGCATGCATATCGGTGAGCGGAAGCGCGTGAAGCGAATCGAACAATGCTGTCAATGCTTTCGACGGGACGCCCTGTTCTTCGGGTGTAGAGCGAGGCAACTCATTGGTTTGCGCCATCGCTGGCATCCCTACGCTGAGACTTGCGGCCAATAGCCACAATGAGATTTGTTTTTTCATATTGCTTAAGATTTTTATTCCTATTCAAGTCCCCTCTCGAGAGGGGAACGGGGTGTGTGATATACACCAAGTTATTCCAACATCCCCCTACCCCCTTCATAAGGGGGATTTATGGTGGTTATTTCGTCAATTCCTTAATCATCCATTCCCACATGGCGTTGAAGTGTTCGGGGAAGAGCCAATGGCCTTGGTTCGCACCAATCTTCACTTGCTTGGGAGCCGTAATGGCATTGTATGTGGCAGCCGATGTGGTTGGCCCGCAAGTGATGTCGTTGTAACCATACGCATAAAACACCGGAGCCTTCAAGTTACGTGCAAAGTTCGCCCCGTCGTAATAACGAGCCGTCTGCAGATATTCCTCCTTACGATTGTCCTTGTTCTTGAAGAAATGCGGCCATCCGCCGGTGCGTCCGTGCATGTACGCCTCTTGGTCGCAGAAAGCCGGGAAATAGACGCCCGTTGCAGCGATGCGCTTGTCCAAATACGATGTAGCCATGGCCAACATACCTCCCTGGCTTCCACCCATCACACCCACCTTTCCGTTGCTGTTCGGAAGCGAGAGAAGGAAATCCACCGCCTTGACACATCCCAGATAGACGCGACGGAAGAAATACGAATCACGGTTTTCGATGCCATGCAATACATAGTTCGACAAGACACCCTTCGAGAGATCGGTGTACAAATTGTTTTCAAGAACGACAGGGATGCCGTGGATGCCAATCTCGAGCACAATCGCCCCCTTGGCTGCCCACGCCACATTTCCGCTCATGGCATGCACGCCCGCACCCGGCACACGGAGAATGGCCGGATATTTGCCCTCCGCCTTCGGCATGGTGAGCACGCCATACATGCGTGTGCCATTGATGTTTCCATAAGATATATGATATACCTCCACCTTGTCCGTGCAACGGTCGGCCAGGCGCTCCATGCGTGGCGAGAGATCCACCTTGTCGAGGAGCTTCAATGTCTTGCTCCAATATTCATCGAAATCCGATGGAAGCTTCACGGTCGGCATCAGCTTTTCCGGAGCGAACCCCACGGTGGTATATGATGTATACTTCGTTCCCTCATGCTCTATGGTTGCTTTGACGCGCAGATATCCCGGCTCCTTCATTGTGCCCGCTTGAATCACCCCCTCGTTTCCCTTCAAGCGGATGGATTTCTTCACATGCGCAGGCATCATGTCCTCACTCACCTCGTAATTCACATCGATGTTGCTCAGCATCAATCCGCAATCCAGCGCAATGACCTTGAACTTTGCCTGTTCGCCCAACTTGTAGATGGCATCTTCATGATCGGGCACCAAGTGCACCTGAACCTTCTTCAACGACGGCTGCGCACACACGCCAACAACCGCCAACAAGGCGATAAGAACGCCCAAAACTCTTCTTTTCATACTATTTCCGATTTAAGATAAACAAAAGTACATACTTTTTCCCAATTTTTGCTAAATAAGGAGCTAAAAGTTTTGCACAATTCAAAGAAAACCAGTACCTTTGCGCCCGCAAATACGGGATATTTGCACAAATTCAAATCATTAACTCAAAAAACATTAAAAGAAAATGGCAACAAAGATCAGATTGCAGAGAAGAGGTCGCAAGAGCTATGCGTTCTATTCTATCGTAATTGCAGATGCAAGAGCTCCACGTGATGGACGATTTACTGAAAAGATTGGTACTTACAACCCTAACACCGATCCTGCCACAGTAGATTTGAATTTCGAACGTGCTCTTTACTGGGTAATGTGCGGTGCACAACCTACAGACACAGTACGCAACATCCTTTCTAAGGAAGGTGTTTACATGAAGAAGCACTTGTTGGGTGGTG
>JAFYWH010000003.1 GCA_017558175.1 Bacteroidaceae bacterium | reverse complement strand
GTAAAACGCTTAGGCGTTTTACTTTAAACGTCAGGGCATTTTTAAAAAGGGCCGTTATGTTCATACGGGAACTTCATTCTCCTCAATTGAAAGCCAAGTAGTTTGAAGAAAATGAAGCAAAATCTATACCTTATTGCCTCCTATATTATACAATTTAAAAAGGGGAACTCTCACGAGTTCCCCTTTCCAAATCACACTATTTTAAATCAGTTAGCTATTTAAAAACAGTAGTATTATTCATTACTTTACGCTTGTCGCACCTTGACCAGCAACTTTCGGCCAACCCGGATTCTGATAAATTACAGAAGTTTCCAAGTCTGTCTTATCACCACTTGCAGTCTGGCGGAATGCACTTTGTGGAAGTGGAGACAGATAGTGAGCCGGTGTAAAGTTATAGCCGTTGAAAACAGAGTTGTTCACCGAACTAATCTGATATGGACGGATGTAAACACCACTGATGTTTTGATCAGACATATTACCCTTACCGTCTTCTACACTAACAACTGCCAAGTTGTCACCATTATCGTTTGTCAAAGCACCTTCATAAATAGAACCCCAATAACGCATACCTTCCATCTGGTAATCCTTCACTTGGTCACAAGCTCTCCAACGCTTCAAGTCCATCCAACGAAGACTTTCAGCAATGAATTCGTTACGACGTTCACGGCGGATGTTATACAAGGTAGCATCTACCAACTGGCCCTTGGAATATGCACCGAAGTCGCCCAATGCTTCCTTAGCCATATCAGTAGCAGCGATTGTTACATTGTAGTCAGGATTTACCTTAGCACGTGTACGCAATGCTCTCCAATAGTTATCGGCTGTACCATCAATAGAACCATTCAATTCGTAGCAAGCTTCCATGTAGTTCAACATGGCTTCTGTACCACGGAACACCAAGCTACCGGTAATACCTACATTGTGAGTAATTTGCTGATAAACATCGTAATGCTTACCTTTCTTGATAGCAAAGCCAGTAGTCATACGAGTTTCGTTGTTACCGTTTACTACCCAGTTGAAGTCTACGTATGTAGCACCACCATCTGTCAAATAACTTTCCACATCACCGTCCTTCTTTGTAAAGAGCTGGATACGAGAGTCACGGTCTTGCAATGTAGCAGCTACACCTGCCTTTTCCCATTCTGCATCATAGCCAGAGCCAGCAGCATAGATAGGCAAACCGTTACGCATCAAGAACGAATTCACCAAACCACGGCTGTAACCTGTACCGCCACCCGAGTGCTGAGATTCCTTCTGAACGTTGTGTGTTACACCCAAAGACTGGTTATACTGACGCCACAATAACACTTCGCTATAACCGCTCATGTCTGTATCGCAGAACATAGTATAATAAGGATTGATGCTTGCCAATGCAGGAGACATACCTTCCTGAGTATCGGTATTGTTCACCAAGTTGCCTACCATCTTGTCGCCGACAACCTTAGCAGCCTTCATGGCTTCACCCAAGAAGAAAGAGATTTCTGTTTGAGCATTGTAACCTTCATTGTCGCTACCTGGCCAACCCGGACCGCCCGGAACAAATGCAGTACCATCGTGGTGCTTCAACCATGTACCTTCATACAAAGCCACGCGAGACTTCAACAAATAAGCCACATCCTTGCTGATACGGTTCTTGCCACCAGGAGCTTCTTCAGACAAATAAGTGATAGCCTTATCCAAGTCTGACAAGATGAAACGAGCCACCTTGTGACGCGGACGACGCTTAGACGCTTCCACCAATGTTTCTTCCACGTCAGGAAGAGCTGTTTCAATAATCGGACAGTCACCGATTTCCTGCAACTTCAAGAAATAAGCATATGCACGCAACACATACATTTCACCGATGTAATGACGGATGTTTGCTTCATTACCTGTAATCTGACCTGCTTCGTACTTGGGCATCACTTGGTCGAAGAAATAGTTGCAGTCGCGAATCTGGAAGAAGTTCCATACGGCATTTCTATCGCTATCGCTAGTAGAAGAACCTACCAACCACTGTCCCGGCACCCAACGGGAAGAAGAGTTCATGGCTATCTGGTCGTCTGTATGATCGTTGTCTGCAAAAATACTGAGACCATACTTGCCTGTTGGGATAGTATTGAAATTGTACAAGTTAATGGAATAAGCTGCCAAGTCCGCTTCAGCCATAAAATAGGAATCCGGAGTTACAGCACTTTCAGGCACCTTATCCAGGAAATCGTTGCACGCAGTCAATCCTGTGAGTGAAGCGCCCAACATCAAAATGCTTAAATATTTGAATTTCATAATTTTTCTTTTTTAGAATGTTACACTTAAACCACAAGAGATAGTCTTTGACAACGGATAAGTCTTACCGAATCCCCAACCACCAGCATCAACCAATTCAGGATCTGACAACTTGGAGAAGCTGGTAATAGTAAACAAGTTTTCAGCAGAAACGAACAAACGGAGGTTCTGAACATACCACTTTTCAGTAATGTTCTGTGGCAATGTATAACCCAAAGTAATGTTCTTCAAACGGCAATAAGCAGCATTCTGCAAATACTTGGTTTGCTTTTGTTGGTTCTTGCTGCTATCCCATGCTACACGTGGATAGTAGCTGTCAAGGTTCTGACCCAATGCGTCATTTGCATCCGGACGGAAGTAATCCAAGTGTTCTGTAAAACCAGTAGCCTGCCACTTGTTCACGTTACCACCCCAGAACATTGCATCACCGCTATTTACAGCATAGTCACGCTTCAAAGTACCCTGGAAGAACAACTTCAAGTCGAAGCCCTTCCAAGCAGCATCAAGGTTCAAACCGAAGTTGTAGCGCGGAGTTGTATTACCGATAACACGGAGGTCACCGCAATTGTCAGCTGTATTCTGGCCATTGTTCACTTTACCGTCACCGTTCAAGTCGGCATACATGATATCACCAGCTGTCCAGTTCTTACCGATAGCGTCTTGATTTGCTTTAGCGATATGTGCATCCATTTCAGCCTGAGTCTTAGCGATACCCACTGTAGTATAACCCCAGATGTCGCCCAACTTGGAACCATCGTAATAAGTAGCTCCCAAATTCTTGGAAGGGTTAGGATACTTATCGATCGTTACGATATTGTCGCTCAAAGTCAAGCCTACACCATAGCGGAAGTCTTCTATCTGGTCTCTCCAGCTGATTTGCAAGTCCCAACCCTTAGAAGTCATGTCAAGGTTATTGATCTTCGGTTCAGCAGCACCCAATACATCAGGAAGTTCCTGAGCAGGACCCACCATATCGTAAGTCTGACGCTGGAAGTAACCGAACGAACCTGTCAAGCGGTTGTTGAATGCACCCCAATCGAGACCGATTTCCCAAGTACGGCTCTTTTCCCAAGTCATCAAAGCAGAAACCAAGCCCGGTTGTGAAGCAGTATTCGGCTTCTTGTTGTTAACCAACCACCCACCATTGTCTGGCTTGTAGCCGATAGTTGAATAGAACGGATACCAGCTGTCTGTATTTTGGTTACCCAATTCCCCCCAAGATGCACGGAGCTTCAATGTGTTTACCTTATCTGTATAATCTTCCCAGAATGCTTCCTGAGCAATGTTCCAACCAGCAGAGAATGACGGGAACACATTCCAGCGGTTGTCGCGGAGGAAACGAGAAGAACCGTCGTAACGGATGTTACCTTCGAACAAGTAACGACCCTTATAGTCGTAGTTCAAACGGCCGAAGAAACCGGCAGTAGTCCAGCTATTGTATTCACCACTTACTTTCGGATTAGAACTTGTTGTATTGATGGTAGGAAGACCTGCCTGAATACCGTCACGCTGAGCTGTGATATAACGGTCACGCAACCATTCGCTCTGGAAACCGGCCATTACCTTGAAGTTATGGTCTTCTTTCAAGCTGAAGCTATATTCTGTAAAGATGTTCGGATTGAAGTAGTTGCTCTTGTACGCCTTTTCCCATACGCTGGTAGTCGTATTTTCAATGATGTACGGATTGTTGTCACAGTCGTATGCATATACCGGCAACCAATCCTTGTGTTCATTGGTATTGTTGATACGGTAGTTCAATTCAGCATTGATAACCCAACCTTCCAACGGAGTAACACGGAAAGCAAGCTGTTGTGCCAAGACATCAGTCTGAGTATTGTAACGACCACCGTCAGTCAAACGTTGGATGTTTGATTCTGGTACGTATTGTCCGTTCGGGTCAACAGTCGGAACAATCGGCCAATAACGTGCTACGTTGTGATAGAACAAGCCACCATCTGTACCGATATACGATGGGTTTTCGAAATCTGTACGAGTAAAACGAATGCTATAAGTCATGTCCAACCACTTAGCCAAAGAAGCATTAATCTTACCGGTCACGGCATAACGGGTCTTTTGTTCATCAGCCCACTTCATGATACCTTCCTGATCCAAGAAGTTACCAGAGAAATAATACTTCATCTTTTCGCTACCACCATTCACACTCAATGTATGTTCTTGTGAGAACGAATTGCCGAAGTGTTCATCGAACCAGTCTGTATTACCCAATGGAAGAATATCGTTTACGTCCCATACTTCCCAACGGTTGCTGGTATTGCGGAACATCTTGACCATGTTCGGATCAGACTGAGCCTTCTTGATGTCAGCCAACTTTGATTCAGAGAACCAAAGACCACCACCCGAGTTGATAGAAGCCGAGTTCATGTAGTTAGCCCAAGTCCAAGAATCCATCATTTCCGGCATGTTCAACGGAGAGTTGAAACGGAATGAGTTGTTATAATTAATAGAAGTCTTACCTTCCTTACCGCTCTTGGTAGTAATCAAAATAACACCGCCGGCTGCACGAGAACCGTAGATAGAAGAAGCAGAAGCATCCTTCAATACAGAGATGTTTTCAATGTCTTGTGGATTCAATGCATTCATATCGCCTTCCATACCGTCAATCAACACCAACGGAGAAACAGAAGAACCCGAACCGATAGTACCTGTACCGCGGATGTTGAACTTCTTATCAGAGTTCAACGCACCCCCTTGGCTACCTACCGAGAAGTTCATACCTGCTACAGCACCTTGCAAAGCGTCTGTTACAGAGTTCACCGGACGAGCAGAAATTGCTTTAGAGTCTACAGTAGAAACCGCACCTGTCAAGTTCACCTTCTTCTGAGTACCGAAACCTACGACAACGACTTCTTCCAAAGCCTGAGTATCGTCTGCCAATACTACGTTCAAAGGCTGACCGTTCCAAGCGATTTCCTGTGTCTGGTAACCCACGAATGAAATCTGGATGATATCACCCTTCTTCACACCCGAGAGAGAGAAATTACCATCGAAATCGGTAATTGTACCATTGGTTGTGCCTTTCACGACTACAGATGCACCGATAACTGTTTCACCCAGAGCATCCTTTACAACACCAGTAGCTGTACCATTCTGCTGAATGTTTTCAATACCAGCTACATCCTTTACAGGTACCGCATTTGCCACTCCACCGTACATCGATGCAAGAAACAGAAGCGTACCTACTGATCTTAGATGTTTTAACATAATTGAAAATTTAAATTAATAGATATAGGTTTTAAACTACCTTTTTTTAGTTCTTCACGAACTTAACCTAAACCACAACATGCCTCGGCAAATTCTTTTTTCGTGACAACGAAGACACGTCACCTTATATTATATACATCGGGAACCTTCTCAAAGAACACGCGGAGAATGCCAGTACAACAAGCATCCAAACCGCTTTTCATAAATTTCCTTGATGAAATAATTGCACAAATACAAAAAATAGCATACTTTTGTTTCCAATCAATTAAAAGTATAAACTAAAACCTCAAAAGATATGACAGACGTTAAGACTTGCCTCAGTGAGGCACCGGACCAGACTGTCTTGGTATTTGGTGTTATGTAGATGCAACAGTTGGCAATCCAACAGTCAATCGGACTATAACATGTACAATTCCTAAACCGCCATATGAAATAACTGGCATTTACGGAGTTGGCAGTCCTTATATTTCTAATGATTCGGGAAGTACTATCGAAATCCAATTGAATAGTTTTCACCTAATACCTGAAATGGATGACACATCTGAATCAACGGTTCTAGACTTAGAAATGACTGTAGCCTACTATATTAATGATTACGAATGCCACTATCACATAAAACTAATTCTATGGAAATAAACAAATATACCTGTTTATTGCATTTGAGAACTAATCTAAAATTTCTACCATGAAAACACTTAGACTTATACTATTCTTATTATTAGGCTTCCAATTAGGAATCTCCGCTCAAAAACTTCCTATAGAAAGGGTGTTTCTAACTTCCGACCGTCTGGACTACAACGACGGAGACAGTATCTTGCTGGAAGGTAAAGTCATGACAGGTGATACCCTAGCGACCACATACAGCCGATATATTTATGTAGAACTGTTCAATGCCAAAGATTCATTGATAAACCGGCAGAAACTCATCTGCGAAACCAATGGTGATTTTACAAGCAAAATGCAAGTAGATTATGGGCTAGAAAAAGGATATTATTACCTTCGGGCTTACACTAAACTAATGCAGAATTTTCCGAACAACACTTATCCGATAGTCCCCATTCGTATTGGTCTGACAAGCAAACAGGAACAAGTGGCCAGCAAAGAAGACCTGTTCTGTAAGTTCTTTCCGGAAGGAGGGCATTTAGGAATGGGAGAAGCACAGAATGTCGCCATTCATTTACATAATCAGAATTACCGCCCCGTAAGTGAATCTTACGTTATTATCAATATGGACGGTGACACCATCCAACAGCAAAAAACAACCCCCGGAGGATGGCAAACCGTATCGTTCACTCCTTCCAAAGGAATGAACTACTATCTGAAAACTCAATACAACGGACAAAACTACACCTTCATCCTTCCGGAAAAGCATCAAAGCCCGCTTATACAAACCATTCTAAACAAAAACAGATTGTACTATAAGATCTTACAACCTGACAATAGCATTGAGAATGGGAAAATATATCTATACAGCTCTTATGTAGGGCTATTGGAACTTCCGTTCAACAAAGAAAAGATGGGGATAGTCGATCTTAGGGATATGAACAATGGAACCATTACCTTATTATTGGCCAACAATGATGGTAAAATCATTTCTCATGTAACCCGATGGCATGGCTCTGAATCCCTTGAGGGAAATGTCCCTCAGTGGAAAACATCCTATTCAAGCTGTGAATTGCTTGAACTGCCGGATAGACTTCTGCCAAACGATTCTGCATCTTCATTCTTTATAAGAATTCTTCCAGAAGAGCAAACACTAAGTATTCCACAAGCCGAAACGGCACTTCTGCTGGAAAATGATTTCACTTCTAACATTCCGGTTCCTGTCCGTTATGCAACCCCCAACGAAAAAGAAAGAGAAACCGATTGGAGAGGATGGCTTCTATCCGCACGGATGATCCGTTTCGATGTTGCCTCATTGGTGAGAAACGGATTCAACTACAGACACCAACCGGAAACAGCCTTGACCATATCGGGAGAAATAACCGGAAATCCCGGAGAATACCCGTTAGAGAATGGTTCTGTCACTATTATGAACCAATACAATGGATATACCTATGAAACCGAATTGGACAAAAATGGGAAATTCACAATTACAGTAGACGATTATCAAGACAAATGCACTTTTTTTGTACAAGGAAGAGATAAGAAGCATAACAATGGAGAATATAATTACACTTTCGAGAATGACACTCTTCCGGAAATAAGCAACCATAAGAAGGTTCGGTTAGACGAAGAATTAACAAATGAATTCGGCACATCGCATGGGCAATACAGCATCGACGGCAATAATCTGATGCCCGAAATCATAGTCAAAGGTCGGGTCAGACAGGAAACACATGAATCGACTGAAAGATTTTATGGCATTCGATTCATCGGAAAGGAAGCCTTACAGAAGAAAAACTATCAAGACTTCGAACAGATGCTAACATACTTTCACGGATTTATCATCACGACAAGACAGGACAATCCGGATGCAGGTGGAGAAAATGCCAAAAGAGGACGGGAACCGGGAGGATCACATGCCTTTAGCGACCAAAATCCGTGGGCACCACTAGCCATCTACTCCCGCCGTTCATCTGTACTGAAACCCAAGCCATTACCAGTCATTGTAGACGGGGAACGATGGACGGCAGAAGAAGCCAACAGTCTGCTCGATATGAAAAATGTAGAATATATAGAATTGCTCACTCCCAACAAAGCACAGTTAATATTACCGGGTGCCATTGACGGAGCTATCGTCATACGGACAAAGAAGTGGGAAAAAGAGACTGTCAATTCCAAAGGAATCATTTATACTCCACCATTAGGTATAGCCAACATTGACCTCGAGTATCATGACAACAAAACATATAAAGTACCTAATATGCCTGGAAAGTACCAGCTGTTGATAGATATTGTCAAAACAGACAAGACCGTCCTATCTTATAGAATTCCGATTGAGGTAAAGGATTAGCTTCAGTAAATTGGCTCACCCGTAACAGCCTCTAGAAATATAAATAGAAATTCTGATGAAATGGCAAAAGTCGTCATTTCATCAGAATTTTATATAAATACCATTTCTCCTAAAAACACCTCTGATTCAAGCGATATTTCTTTTAGTCCGCTTTTTCCTTTCACCTAGCAGGTTTACCATTATTCATTCATTATTTTTCCATATTTTCCTCATTCATACCCTGAAAACCTAGGTCGCAAAACTAAATCATAACTTTTGATTCACAAAACCACGGCGTAATTTCGCGAATCACAAGTTGTGATTAACGAGTCAAAACTTATGATTAACTTATAGACGCTGTTCTTTCAGAGAAAACGCATGAATTAAAATGCTTTTAACCAGGCTATTAGTAAACTTTTAAGATAATCTTCATCCCATGCTGCTTTCATTCTTTTCCTTTTGACTGAGGCTTTCTTGTCCTTATGGTGATGATTCTTCAAGATGTTC
>JAFYWH010000029.1 GCA_017558175.1 Bacteroidaceae bacterium | reverse complement strand
TAATCTGCTCAAGAACCAAATCTATCAATTAAATCATTGACGGTTTCTGTTTTCTAACTTATGTTAGAATTGTACTACTTGCTTGTTCATATCTAAATCTTTCAAAGAACTCTTCTTTATAGCTTTCTTTTCGAAAGCGGATGCAAAGGTAAGGGTTATTTTTGAACTACCAAAACTTTTCACAAGTTTTTTTTGAAAATTTATTTTATTTCAACCGGTAAGGTTCAAAACCTGTCCTTCGTTTCAGTATTTCAACTCATCTGCGTTTCTCTCTCGAAAGCGGGTGCAAAATTACTGCTTTATAACATATACTCCAAATATTGCGGCATATTTTTAGTACTTTTTGGTCGTTTTGTCCTTAAGTAGCTGATTATCAAATATGCTATAGAGCATAAAATTTGGATGTCACATTCACAGAAAGAACCGCTCTTACCTTAATTATTATACGCGTGCGCGTTGGAGGACCTCCCGAGTGCATCTAACCATCTTTTCCCCCTTCAAAAAAAGGCTTTTCGAAGCAAAAACAAAAACGCTTAGGCGTTTAAAGCAAAACATCAAGGCATTTTATACAAAATGCCTTGACGTTTTTAAAATACTAATTCTGACTTGAGACGATATTATTCAGAGTAACACCCAATGCCCGACATTAGCAAATTCCACTTTATAAGTAACAGATAGAATAATTGCCATAAAATTGTAGATCAATCTATGACTTAAGTATTCTATTGGCACTATGTTCTTTAAATCATAATTCAAAAAAACATATCCTATCAAACTAAATCGTTCGTCGACATAATAGATTCTCCACATTTCCTTGCAAAATACCCCAGATAAACCCTATATTTGTTATTTTTTACCAAATAAGCGAAAAACGAATGAGAGAGAAAACCTTTACCCTGATGATACTGCACATAGCCGTATTCTTAGCCGGATGGACCGGCATTTTCGGGAGACTGATATCCTTGGGCGGATTGCCTTTAGTGTGGTACAGAATGATTACAAGCGTCATCGTACTGGCCGCGATACTGGGATGCATGCGCAAGCTTCACCGCACGGGGTGGAAAGCCGTGATGAAGATAGGCGGATGCGGCATCTTGCTCGCCTTGCACTGGGTGGCGTTCTTTGCAAGCATACAGGCATCGAACGTGTCCATTGGGGTGGCGTGCGTAGCTACCTCGTGCTTCTTCACCACCTTGTTCGACCCCATCGTGAACCGCCGGCGGGTGCAATGGAAGAACATCCTCTTGAGCTTCATCGCCATAGCGGGTATCTTGTTCATTTTCAGCATCGATGTGCGTTTCCGCCTGGGTATTGCCCTCGGGTTGCTCTGTGCGGCCCTGTACTCGCTATTCTCCATTCTGAACATCAACGTGGCAAACGAGACCAAGGAAGACAGTGCCACCATGCTGATGTACGAGCTGGGGGGCGGAGTGCTCTTCCTCACCCTCTGTATACCGGTGTTCAGAGCCATCTATCCGACCGAAGCGGTGGTACCCGTAGGCAACGACCTGCTCTCGCTCCTGCTCCTGGGGTCGGTATTCACCGTCATCCCCTTCCTCTTCCAGCTTCAGGCCTTGCGCAAACTCAGTGCGTTTACGGTGAACATGGCATACAACCTCGAGCCTCTCTATAGCATTGCCATAGCAGCTATTCTCTTTGGCGAACTTCAGGAGGTGGGATTCTCGTTCTGGGTGGGCATCTGCCTAATTGTTCTCTCGGTAATCTTACAGACTTACTCAGTAATATTCCGCGAGCGGAAGGCGTCGTGAGGCCGGAAGGAACACTCGGGATTGGCGAGTTCTTAAAAAAGCATAAACAAGCCTTGCCAATATTTTGAATGAACATTTTCTTTAGCTAATTTTACGACCCGAAACCAAAAAAAGAATCAAACACATGGATACAAACAATAGAATGCCCTTCGATTTCCCGCAGACAGAGACCAAGGACCTCTCCGAAAACATCATCAAGGTGATTGGTGTGGGCGGTGGCGGGAGCAACGCCGTAAAGAATATGTACAAGCAAGGTGTACACAACGTGTCCTTTGCCATTTGCAATACCGATAGCCAGGCCTTGTCGAAGGCCGAAATTCCGGTAAAAATCCAGTTAGGTAGCGCCGGACTGGGCGTGGGCGGAAAGCCTGAAAAGGGCCGTGAGGCTGCCGAGGCGAGCCTGCACGAGATAGAATCACTATTCGACAACGATACGCGCATGGTGTTCGTAACCTGCGGTATGGGTGGCGGTACGGGTACGGGGGCTGCTCCTGTCATTGCCAAGGTGGCCAGAGACAAGGGCTTACTCACCGTGGGCGTGGTAACCATTCCGTTTGCCTTCGAGAAGCGCGTGCGAATAGAGAAGGCATTGTTGGGCGTGGAAGAGATGCGTAAGAACGTGGATGCACTCCTCGTAATCAACAACGAGCGTCTGTGCGACATCTACGCCGACGGGATGACGACCGTGGAACAGGCCTTTGCCAAGGCCGACGACATTCTGACCGTAGCGGCCAAGAGCATATCGGAAATCATCACAACCGAAGGAATTGTAAACCGTGACTTCTGTGACGTGGAAACAGTGATGAAGGATGGTGGCGATGCTATCATGTCAGTGGGTAGAGCATCGGGCGAACACCGCATCGAGAAGGCATTCATCGAGGCATTGAACTCTCCGCTCCTAAACAACATGGAGATTGAGCGTGCACGCCGATTGCTTTACATTATATATAGTGCCGACGAGAGCCAGGTAACAATGACCGAGTTGCGCGAAATCAATGGTTTCATGGACGATCTGGCACCGAACATCGAGGTATTGTGGGGCTTGTACCGCGACAATTCGTTGGATCAGGATGTAAAGGTAACCATCATTGCAACGGACTTCGAGAAGGGCGAACCAGAAGACCGCATGCGCAAGGAAGATAAGGACCGCAAGCTGAAGGACGAACTGGTGAAGAATTACTATGGCGCGAACATGGGCCGTTACACCAAGAAGGCGGAACCGAAAGTAGAACTTGCCGAACCGGTGGCCGAGGCGATAGCTGCTCTTGCTCCGGATCCGGAAGTGGCAAAGATAGCGGAACCAGTGGTTGAGGTGGTAAAACCGATAGTCCAAGAGCCGGAACCAACCGAACCGGAAACCATGGAACCGGAGGCGAAAGAACCTACCAAAGTGGTTTCATGGCGCACCAAGTTCGGAGAGCTACTTAGAGACAAGTTCAATAAATTTGAGCAGATGCTGGATGAACAACAGAAATAAAAGAGAATCGGTCGTTCCCCCTTACGGAGAGCGACCGATTTTTTGTTTCCTTATTCCTTCACTACCCCACGCAGAATCTCGAACTCCGCATGCACACCATAGAAGGCATTGGCATCGACCACCGTTTCTTCGGGAATGATGGCCTTGCGCAAACGCGGACAGTTCTCGAATGCATAGGCATCAATCTTTTTCGTGCCGGGCTGAATCACGATGGTCTCCACATGCAGGTGGTCCTTGATGAAATTCTTTTCCATAGTGGCCACAGGCTGGAACTGGATGACGGTGGCCGACTGAGGCACGTAATACGGCCATGCATCGCGATAAACCACCTGTCCGTAGCTCACGAGATGCGGGTTGGCGGGGTCTACATACGCTCGCTTCACACCCGGTGCATGGATGCCCAAGCCAATGATGTTCTCACCTAAGCTCTCGATATTCTTGTCCATATACACCTCTTCCACTCCCTCCGGCAGGGGTTCGGACGGGTTGAATGCACTCACCTGGAAGCCTTCGATTCCAAAGGGCACGATGAGTTGCCTACCGCTCTGCTTCACCTTGCGGATGTTCAGGTGCTCCTCGTAGAAATGATACACAAACTGGTCGTCTTCAAACAAGTCCACATCGAGCACCATGGGCGCCAAATGCTTGTACGTATCAAGGTCGGCCATGCGGAAATGTCCGGCATTGGTAGGATCACTCACGTACCACTCGTCCAAGTAAACGTAGTTCCACGCATGTCCGCCCAGCGGAACGAGCATGCCATTGGCATTAAGCACGGGGATGCCTTGCGAGTGGAGCATCACGTTGAGCAGGTTGGCATAGCCCTGACAAACGGCCTTGTGCGTCTGGAAAACGGGGTACGGATTGTTGTCCACATACCCCGATTGGTAGCTGATATTGCTTACAATCCATCGGAAAATGGTCTGATACACGTCCATAGGTTTCTTGTGGGAGGCCACAAGCTTGTCGGTGAAGGCCTTTATTTCGGCATACTGGGTATCGGTAATCTGCATCTGTCCCATGCCCTTCACGATGGTGTGACCGGTGTGTTCAAGCAGACGTGCCACGTTCTTGGCCGGGCTCCCGTCGAGGGCTACGGACCCATCATCTTGAGCAAACGAAGCAGATGGTGGAACAATGGCGTTGATTCCTTGGTACTGAGGAACTTCGGATTCTTCCGGTTGTTCGGACACGAGGTTCTCACTCCCTCCGCAAGCCACCTGAAAGAAGCCCATTAGGAGAGACAGCACGGAGATGGTCAAGTTGTTTTTCATGTTGTAATAGTTTTAAATTGTTCGCTCACAAATATAAGGAAAAATTCCTGAATCTAAAAAAGTGTTAGATTTCTTTCACCGCAAAGTCCTCCATCAAATAGATTAAACTAATGAGGTGGGATTTTTTCGAGTAGCGCCTTTATGCCTTTTACCACTCCTGCAAACAACTTCAACTTAATATCCAACTTCTTTAAATTTTAATGGTTAGAAATTCGTTGAACAACAAATAACCTTCAGGTCCATACATAAACAAAAGAGAGTGCCAGTATCCTGACACTCTCTCCTATTATTTTATGAACTTACGAAATTAATGCTTGCAAGAACCACTACAAGTCTTTTCATCGCCTGAGCAGTCTTCCTTCTTTTCGTCCTTGTGGTCGCAAGAACCTTCGCCGTGGTTGTGATCGCACTTAGAATTGTCCTGACGGATAGCCTGGATGGTTTCCATACTCAAAGCCACACATTCCAATGGAGTCTTGCCCATGCTCGGTTGGTCTTGTTCCACGATGAGCCACTTGCTACCTGCATGCTTAGCTGCCTTCATAAGTGCCGGAACATCTTGCACACCGTAACCCAACGGACGGAATTCGAATGCAGTGTTTTCCTTCTTTTCGCCTTCGTTCAAGCCAATCAATGCATACGGGTCTTCCTTCTGCTCACCACTTGCATAGTAGTCCTTCAAGTGAACCACCGGTGAACGGCCTTCGTACTTCTGCAAGTATGCTACCGGATCCTGACCTGCATAGCGTACCCAGCACTCGTCGAGCTCTGTCTGGAGCAAGTCAGCAGATACATTAGCATAGAGGTAATCCAGACCAAACTCGCCCGATTCTGTCTTAGCAAATTCGAAGTCGTGGTTATGATAAAGCAATGTCAAGCCTGCTTCCTTGCACTTAGCACCGATAGTACGGATTTCTTCAATCATCTGATTGAACTTGTCACCACCCGGACGACGTTCTTCAGTAACATAAGGTACTACGATGTATTCGCAACCGATAGCCTTATAGTCAGCAATAACCTTATCTACATCGGCCAACATGTCTGCCAATGGCACGTGAGCAGAGATTGGGTTCAAACCGATTTCGGCACACATAGCCTTTACATCGGCAGGAGAATTGTCGAACAAGCCGGCAAATTCCACGCCATCGTAACCCATAGCCTTAACTTGCTGAAGGGTACCCTTGAAGTCCTTAGCCATATCGTCGCGTACGGAATAGAGCTGCAAACCTACCGGAAGGCACTGACCCTTGTGTTCACACTGTTGTGCTTCGGCATTCTTCTTCGAAGCACCGCCACATGATGCCAATGACATCAGGGCTACTACAAACATCAGTAAAATAGAAAATTTCTTCATATTGTTATATTTTTATAGGTTTTACTTAATAATCCCCCTTGTGAAGGGGGCAGGGGGATGTTCCATTAGTTAGGTTACATTAGCAGTGTTGCTTGCATTCATGCTCCATGCGGATGTTACATCCCCCTACCCCCTTCGCAAGGGGGATGAGTTACTCAGTACTCAATACTCAGTAAACAAGTAAATACAATATGCGGTCCGTCTGCCCAAGAGCAAACGAACCGCATCATTATATGGAAAAAAGATTATTCTTCCTTCTTAGTTTTCTTAGCGCAAGCCTTCTTAGCTGGAGCCTTTTCCTTTGGTTCGAGCTTAGCCAACTGCTTCTTAGCCTTTTCCAATTCCTTTGTCAAAGCTGCGATTTCTTCGCCCTGATTCTTGATAGTAGTCAAGAGGTTGTTCAATTCTTCGTTGTCGATATCTTCTGGATACAAAGAGTCTACGCGTGCGATGAAGTCACCAACGATGTTCATGTAGTTAGTAAATGCGTCGAAAGCAGAGTCGTAAATACCGCGTTCGATGTGCATACCTGTGTTCTTGGTAGTCATGAAGCGGAAGTTGTTAGAAGCCTGGAGGTAATCCCAGTCTTGCTTGATACGACGGTCTTGGCACAAGTGAACGCGTTCTGCTACACTGTACAACTTGTCGAATGCTTCGCGTTGGAGGATGTTACCCAAGAAGCTTGATACGTCTCTTTCTTCGTCTGTCCAAGACATTGGATAAGGAACGTCTACTGAGTCAACTGACTTCAACTTAGCGATGATTTCAGATGGAGTAGAGAATGTGATGCCCTTTTCCTTAGCGCATACTGGCAATGCCTTCAAGAATTCGAGGATGTTTGATGACAACGGTTGAGCAACGCCCAATGCTGACAATTCCATGAAGATATTGATTACTTGTTCTTCTTCCGGCATATCGGCAATCCAACCAATGTACTTGTCTGCGAACAAAGGATATTCGTTCCATTCAGAGTTGTTGAAACGCAAGCTGATATCGTCTGACAACTTGAAGTCACGCAACAATACCTTCAAGTTAGGATTGTATGCACAGTGGTACAAGTAGTGAGCACTCTTCCAACCCAAAACGTGCTTAGCACCTTCTGTCAAGATACCCTTGAAGCCCATATCGCCGATGATAGAACCAATCTCGTTTGAGTAGATCAAAGAAGAGTTGCGGAATACCTTAGGTTCCTTGCCGAACATTTGCTTAACCTTAGTGCGCATGCGTTCTACGTCATCGCGGAAGCATTCTTCGTTAGCCAATGAAGAAAGACCGTGTGAGTAAGGTTCGCAAAGGAATTCTACACAACCGGTTTCGTTCAATTCGTGCAACAAT
>JAFYWH010000028.1 GCA_017558175.1 Bacteroidaceae bacterium | reverse complement strand
TCACGATTTATATGGTGTTGATGCTTCTAAATACGAGGAGGAACATGATAAAAAGTTGAAGATACGCCGTATCTTCGATATGATACCGTCAAACCTTGAGAATAAAAAGAAAAGAGTGGTTATCAAGAAAATTGAAGATAAGAGCTGGAAAAGAACTGATGACTATTTGGATGAATTCGACTATCTCATTTCTGCGGGTATAGCATTAGAAGTAAAGGCTATCAGTACACCTACATATCCTTTGGTAGAGAATAGTGGTAAGAATCTATTAAAACTCTATCTCAATGATGTCGGTATTCTCTCAGGTATATTCTATCGTAACAACATCAAGGCTGTTATGTCGGATATCAAGAGCATAAATCTCGGCTCCGTTTATGAAACTGTCGTAGCACAAGAGTTGAGAGCTCACGGATATGACCTATACTATTATGACAATAAGAAAAACGGCGAGGTTGATTTTTTGATTGATGACGCCGACAATCTCTCAAATATCCCAATTGAAGTGAAATCCGGAAAAGATTATACGGTCCATAGTGCTTTGGATAAGTTTATATCTAACGATGACTATAATATCAAGAAAGCATATGTATTATCAAATGAGAGAGAGGTCTTTGTTGATAATGGCATTACCTATGTTCCTATTTACTATATTATGTTTTTTCAAAATATTTCCAATGTAGTAGAGGAGTTCTTGGACTAAACTTTAATTAGCAATAACAAGGTATTAAAAACACAGTCTTTAGGCTATAAAGGAAATATTTTGTATCTTTATAGTAGGAAACGAAACAAGAACAGAGAACAAAAACGAATGAAAACATCATCCCCCATCGCCCACCTGCAACGCCAGGAACTGCTCCTGCGTATGGAGTACGAACACGAAAAGGAGCAATTCCGCCAACAGACCGAGACCATGGGCGTAGCCCGCAAGGTGAAGCGCGGGATGTGCTGGTACCCTCTGAGCGTGGGCAGAAGTTACCACAACTCGCTCAACCAACTCGTGGTGGAGGTGGAACGACGCGAGGACAAGGAGATAGAGCACGTGTTCGAATTCGGACGCCCCGTGTGCTTCTTCACGCAAGACGCCTCCGAACGCCTGCATTACTTCAACTTCACGGCTACGGTGAACTATGTGGACGAGGACCGCATGGTGGTCATCCTGCCGGGAGCAAGCGCACTGATGGACATCCAGAATGCCGACCGATTGGGCGTACAACTTTACTTCGACGAGAGCACTTACCGACTGATGTTCGAATCGCTGGCACAAGTCATCAAGGCGAAGAACAACCGCTTGGCCGACCTCCGCGACATCTTCCACGGCACGCAGAAGACCTCGACCTTCACTTTTGCCCCTACCCGATTCCCGTGGCTCAATCCCACACAGGAAGAGGCCGTGAACAAGGTGCTTCACGCCAAGGATGTGGCCATCGTACACGGACCTCCGGGCACCGGAAAGACAACCACCCTGGTGGAAGCCATCTACGAGACGCTTCATCGCGAGAACCAAGTGCTGGTGTGCGCACAGAGCAACATGGCGGTGGACTGGATCAGCGAGAAGCTGGTGGACAGAGGCGTGCCGGTATTACGCATCGGAAACCCTACCCGCGTGAACGACAAGATGCTTTCCTTCACCTACGAACGGCGCTTCGAGAGCCATCCCGACTATCCGCAACTTTGGAGCATCCGCAAGGCTATCCGAGAACTTCACGGACAGAACCGCAAGGGAGCCAACCGCGAGAGCATCCGTCAGAAAATCAACTCATTGAAGGATAGAGCTACGGAGCTGGAAATCCGCATCAATGCCTCGCTCTTCGACGAAGCGAGAGTCATCGCCTGCACGTTGGCGAGCTCGGCGCATCGGGTACTGATGGGTACGAAGTTCGGTACGTTGTTCATCGACGAGGCTGCCCAAGCCCTGGAAGCCGCTTGCTGGATAGCCATCCGCAAGGCCGACCGTGTGGTATTGGCCGGCGACCACCAACAGCTCCCTCCTACCATCAAGTGCTACGAGGCGATGCGTGGAGGATTGGACAAGACGCTGATGCAACACATCGTACAGAACAAGCCCGAGGCGGTATCGCTTCTGAAAATCCAATACCGGATGAATGATGAAATCATGAAGTTCTCTTCGGATTGGTTCTACCACGGACAACTTTCTTCTGCTCCCGAAGTGAAGTACCGAAGCATCCTCGACTTCGACACGCCCATCGTGTGGGTGAACACCGAGGGAATGGATGCCAACGAGGAATTTGTGGGCGAAAGTTTCGGACGCATCAACAAAGAGGAAGCCCACCTCTGCATCGAGGAAATGAAGAAATATATCAACAAGATTGGCAAGGAACGCTTGTTGGAAGAACGCATTGACTTCGGCCTCATCTCGCCCTACAAGGCACAGGTGCAATACCTCCGCCAGCTCGTCAAGCGTGATGCCTTCTTCAAGCCTTTCCGTCCGTTCATCACCATCAATACGGTGGACGGTTTCCAAGGACAGGAACGCGATGTAATCTTGATAAGCCTGGTGCGTGCCAACGAGGACGGTCAAATCGGTTTCTTGAATGACTTGAGACGAATGAATGTAGCGATTACTCGTGCCCGGATGAAGCTCATCATCTTGGGGGATGCCTCGACGCTTACGAAGCATCCGTTTTATAGTAAGTTATACGATTATATTGCTGAGGTTTAATTATTTTTTGTGGGTGTTATCCTTACTTTTTTCTTTCTGTCAGCAGAAAGAAAAAGGTAACAAAAAAGAAAGACTGCCGTCTGCACTTTTTGAGCTACTCCGTTACTTTTCTACGCTAAACAAAAAGAACTCGCTACGCTCAAACAGCTTTTTGTTTTTAACGCTCCGAAAAGCAACTCCGCTTCACGCCCAAAAAGTGAGGCCGGACATTCTTGCGCAACATCGCTTTGCTCGTTAGAGTAAGCATGCACAAAAAAACAACCAAGAACACGCAAACAAAACAAATCAACCAAAAACGAGCGAAGCAAAGTTTACCCCACCACCAACTTGAGCAAGCACCGGCATTTAGTGGAAGAGCGTGAAGAAAAATGGAGATTTTTCCGTGAAGAACGAAAAGCTGTTTGAGCGAAGCGAGTTCTTTTCGTTTAGGAAAAACCTCCATTTTTTAGCTCTGGAACGGGAGCCGGCGAATTTTCTTTTTGTTTCCGTTTTTCTTTTGTTCGGGCAAAAGAAAAATGAAAGGAAACATACACTAATACACCGCGACCTCATCCATAAAGAACCAAGCCGGATAACCCACACCATAGTGCCAGGAAGGACATAAACCGATACCCTTCACCTGCACCTTGATGTAACGTGCCTGAATGGGCGAGTCGACATCTGCCACACCTGCAACGAACTTCACTTGCACGTCGCGATCCTCGGCAAACTCATGCACTTGCCCGAAAGGTATAAAGTTTTCCTTATCTGACGATACCGAATAGGCAACACTCTTGGGCAACAACACCCATGCACCCAATTGATGGAGGAAATCCGTCTCAATGTGTGAGAACGACTTTTCTTCTCCCAAATCGAGAATAAACTCTGCGTCACGGCCTTCCCATCCTACCCAGCTTTCCACGTAAGTCGTGCCACCATACAATCCATCGGTCAAAGCCTTATCAGCAATCGGTTGATAGCTCTTCTCCGGACGTAGAATCCATTCAACCTTGGCACCCAGTGCCTTGCTCTTCTGACTTTGAGGCAAGAAACGCTTGCGATAAAGCACGCAATATTCAGCCGGATGGTTGTTACGTTCGTTCAACGATTTCACGCCAAGTTCCGCGGTACGTTTCTCAAACAAAGCCAACAGGGCTTCACTCTCCTTCTTGTCCGAATCAGCTTCTGTGCGAGCGATTTCCAACTTGGAGTATTGTAATGGCAATCGAGATACCCATACGCGCTCCAAAAGTACAGAATCGGACGCTACGGCCTCTTCAGCCTTGTCGAAGAGTTCATCGTACACTTTGATGAGATGTGCATTCAACATACCCTTCTTGTGCGAGATGGGCGAATCGTAAATCCATAACGGTTGTCCGCTTGCCAACAAAGCACCCTGCATGATTTTCTGATATTGATACAAATAAGGAGCCGCATCGCCATAATATCCGTCCATGAAGGTATGCATCAGCGAATCAGCGTCCAAGTCAGGATTCCACATCAACTTGCCAATCATATAGGCACGCATTTCCGAGAAATC
Source organism: Bacteroidaceae bacterium (assembly GCA_017558175.1). Taxonomy (GTDB): domain Bacteria; phylum Bacteroidota; class Bacteroidia; order Bacteroidales; family Bacteroidaceae; genus Phocaeicola. The sequence continues at coordinate 11,426 of JAFYWH010000028.1, read as the reverse complement.
ACCCCCACGGATGCCGTTTACTTGCGAGAAGTGCATCGTCACGTGGTTCTTCTTGAAAAGCTGGATGTTCTTCTGAAGGATGTGGAAGTTAGGGAAAGGCGACACGATGTTATCAAAGTTGATGCCATAATCCCACACGAAGATGTTATTCGAAATGGCCGACCATCCTTCGAGTGCCTTTACAAAATATTGTCCCGATTCATTGTCGGTAAGGGGCACCTCACGTTTGCAATCGATGTCGCAAAGCATGATATTCACATTCGGATGAGGCTTGGTGTGCTTGGGAGGCTGCATGGAATAAAGATACGCCAAAGTAGAGAATTCCTTATCCGGATAACGTTCCGCCAACTTGTTCAAAAAGCGAATCAGATTACCCGACGGAGAACCTTCGTATTCATCTACCTCCTTACATTTAGGACAAGAACAATTCGTATGGTTTCCATCGTTTTGGCTTACGGAAATCATTTTCAAATCGGGATGAACCAGGAATATGGAGTCAAGGCTCTTTACTGCTGCATCGAACACTTCCGGATTGGTCAAGCACCATTGGCTATTGTGCCCCGGACGATGCTCACCATTGATAAAAGAGTAATATTCGGGATGTTCCTTACCATATATATCCGATGGAAGGATACGGTTGAAGGTATGCACCCAAAGATTGCCGATGAACATTTCCTTCGGTTCCTCCAAGCGAAACCACATCCGAAAAATAGGGTCTTCATTACCATAACTGAATGTTTGACGATAACGGAAAGCCGGTGTTTCCTGATGGGACATAGCCGGGAGTTCGATAGTCTCCATCGGTTGAAGTGTATAGGTATTCTTGGCATAATAAGAAACACCCAACCACTTTTCAAGCAAGGTAACCACACCATAGATACTACCCTTACCACCTCCTGTACGAACATAGAGACATCCCTTTTCGGTATTCAAGCTGAATCCGTCTTCTCCGGCATCAGCATCCACCTCACCAATCACGACATCACCCTTGCGCACTTTTTCTCCGTATACGATAGGCAAGTTAGCCTTACTGATACGTTCCACAAAGTCTTGCAAAAGTCCTGCAGCTTGCTTATCCGCATCGGTTTGTTCAAGTACACAGATGCGTGCTACAGGCTTATGCTTCTTCACAAGAGTAATCTGTGCAGAAAGGGGGAAAATTATCAGACATAGCAATCCCCCTAGGAATAGTCTCAAACGTGTATTCATAGTATTAAAATCGATTATAGCTTGCTCATAAATTTCTCTCTATCCACGATGTAGCGAACGTGTGTAGCTTCACCAATCACACCCTTGCTATCCTCGGCCTTGATAGAGAACGTGAGTTTGCGCCCTTCTACCTCGGTAAGTACGGCGGTAGTCTTTACAGTATCGCCCACGGGAGAAGGCTTTACGTGCGAAGTGTTCATCATGGCACCTACTGTGGTAGAGCCTTCCGGCAAATGAGGAGCTACGGCCAACATCGCCGCATTTTCCATGAGAGCCACCATAGCCGGTGTGGCGAACACGTGCAAATCACCGCTACCCATTACGGCAGCTACGTGGTCGGTCGATACGACCAATGTCGAAGTATAAGTCAATCCTTTTTCCATATCTGTACATTATTAATGCAACAAAGTTAAAGGATTTTTCTTGTGAGATAACAATATTTTCCTTTATTTTGCGCCCAAAATTGACAAGAAGATGAAAAAACTATTATTTATACTGACATTAGCTTGCGGACTCATGGCCGCTCAAGCACAAAATACGGACTTGAAGAAAACCGTAGAAGACGGTATCAAGACCAGCATCCAACAAACCGAAAACCGCGAATGGAAAGAAGCTTTCGCCACTTGCCGACAATTGGATGGCCTCATCGCAATCCAAGAGCAGAAGACCAAGAAGGCGATGCCTGAATTGCATTACTTGGTAAGCAAGGAACGCTTGCGTATGTACATGCGCTTGTCGAACAAGCAGAACGAATGCCAAGAGCAACTCGCCAAGATGGAAGATTGGGCAGAGAAAGCCAAATCCAACGAAGTAAACGAAGACCTCTTGATGTCCAAGGCCGGCTATTATCAGAAGTTCGGAATGAACGACAAGAGCTTGCAATGCTACAAGCAGCTTGTTCAGACACGCTCGCAAGGCAAGGATGAACAGGGTGTCAACCAATGTTATCAAGAGATGTTGGCACAAGCCAAGACTGGCAAGAATGCTGCTTTGACACGTGCCATCGAACGCCTGTACACCAATTGGCAAGACTCTATCAAATCCGTAAAAGCAGCCCAAGAATTGAAGTCCCTGCAAGATGAATATGCGGCTTCGCAAAACACCTTGGTCGAAAAGGAAAGCAAGATCAACACACAGAAGGGTATCATTACCTTCCTTTGCATCCTCGTAGCTGCTTTGGCCGGAGGTTTGTTGTTCTTCATCGGCATCATGTTCAAGAACATCCGTCAAATCAAGAAGCAAAAGAAGAGCCTCTCCATTGCCAACGACAACAACGAATTGAAGAGTAAGTTCATCAACAAGATCGGCGAACAAATCACTCCTTCACTCGATGCTATCGAAGGTGGAAATGTGAAGAAGCACGTCCAGGCATTGAAGGACTTGATGACACACATTCAATCTTACATGGAGTTGGAAAGCACCCGTGAGGAACGTTACGAAATGAAGGATATGAACATCAGTACCCTTTGCGAAAACATCATGAACAAGGCCAAGGAATCGTTCAAGCCAGAAGTAGTGGCTTCGCTCAACGTGCCTCGCGTGAATGTCCGTACCAATGCCGAAGCCCTCAAGAACGTATTGCTTTACCTCCTTGGCAATGCTGCCTTGCATACCGAAGCGGGCAAGATAACCCTCGAATTCAAGAAGCGTAGCGCACATTCGGGACAATTCATCGTGACAGATACCGGTTGCGGAATCCCTGAAGAAAAGCGTGGTAGCCTTTTCAAGCCATTCTCTGAAGTGCAGGACTTGACCAAGGGTGATGGATTGGGACTCCCGACTTGCGCCCTCATTGCCTACAAACTGAACGGAACGCTCCGTTTGGATGATGAATACAAGAAAGGCACTCGATTCATTTTAGAGTTGCATTCGTAATAAAGAAAACGCCTTGATGTTTGAATGAAAACGTCAAGGCGATTTTGTTTTTTGCCTTCATCATTGGCGAGAATCGACATTATCGTATGTCATCCAGAGCGCTAGCGAAGGATCTGAATACATACACTTTATGCTCTCGAGATTCTTCACTACGTTCAGAATGACAATTCTTATTTCTTTCTCACCAACCATTTCTCTTCTAGTGTCTGCATCACCTCATATCCGTTCGGGATATAAAGCGTAGCGATCACCGTATTGACCAGCATTCCGAAGACCACGGCCGTACCCAGAGCCACTCGGCTTCCCGCTCCGGCACCTGTGGCAAAGAGCAAAGGCATCACCCCGAGCACGAAGGTAAACGAAGTCATCAAGATCGGGCGAAGACGCACGCTACCTGCCTCGAAAGCAGCCTCCCGAATAGGGTTCCCCGCTTTGCGATAATCGCGTGCAAACTCCACAATCAAGATACCGTTCTTGGCGGACAAGGCTATCAACAACACGATACCGATTTGGGTATAAATGCTTACAGGTTCGCCCATCAGCCAACATCCCAGCATCGCCCCAAGAATGGCAATCGGCAAGCCCATCACCGCGGCCACCGGACTTGTCCAACTCTCGTATTGAGCGCACAGAACGAGGTATGCCACCAGCAAAGCCATAATTAGGACAAGAGCCGTAGAACCACTTGCCTGCGTTTCTTGGTAAGCTACTGATGTCCATTCATAGCCGAACTCTTTGCCCAACTGGTTCTTAATCAAGCTACCCACCGACTCAATGGCTTGTCCCGAACTCTTGTCCGGTGCTACATTGGCCGTAATCGAGGCCGATTGATACATGTTGTATCGGTTCACTTGGTCCATACCCAACACTTGTTCCACTTGCATGAACGTATGGAAAGGAACCATTTCTCCCTTCGAGTTTTCCACGCTCAACTTCAGCACATCGTCGATGTACTTCTGGGCATCCTCACCCGCACCAAGCTTCACTTGATAGATGCGTCCGAACTCCACGAAATCGTTCACATACGCTTGCCCCAAATAGTAAGCCAAGGCAGAGAACACTTGATTCAAATCCAAGTCCATAAGTTGCACCTTGTCCCGATTGATGTTCAGGTAGTATTGAGGTACATTCGCCTGATACATGCTACTGAGCGAAGCAATGGCAGGCTCGGTGCGATACTCGGCCAACAAGGCATTGACCGCTTTCTGCAACTCTTCGGGTCCCAATGCTTGACGGTCTTCAAGTTCGAATTGGAGCCCGCCCGTGTTACCCATGCCGGGGATGACCGGAGGAATGATGCCGAACACTTGCGCCTCTTGCACCACACCGTATGCCTGCCTATTGAATCGATTGACTACCGCTTGTGCGGAATGTTCCTTGCCCGGACGTTCCTTCCAATTCTTCAACACCACGAAGTAAGTGGCCGCATTGGGAAGCTCACCTCCACCCATCACACTGAATCCGTTCACACCCAAGAAGGTCTTGATTTCGGGATATTGCTTCAAGATGGCATCCACCTGCTTGCCTACCGCCTCGGTTCGTTCCAAGGAAGAAGCAGCCGGAAGTTGGACAGACACGATGAAGTATCCGTCATCTTCTTCGGGCATGAAGGTGGTAGGCCATTTCACGAACATCATCAAGGCTATCACCGATAGCACCACAAACGAACCGATCGCCACCCTCGGTCTTATCAAGAGCCACTTCACCGAATGGTTATACGTGCGTTGCATCGCGTCATTGAATCGGTCGAAGGCTTGGAACAAGCGGTTCTTCTGTTTGGGTGTAGGCTTCAGGAGAATGGCACAAAGTGCTGGCGAGAGAGTCAAGGAATTCAATCCGCTCAACACCGTAGAGGCCGCAATGGTCAAGGCAAATTGCTTGTAGAGTTGTCCCGAGATGCCACCGATCAAGGTCGTAGGAATGAATACCGCCAAGAGCACCAATACCACACCCACAATCGGTCCTGTAATCTCGCTCATCGCCTTCTCGGTTATCAGCCTCATGTCCACTTGCTCGCCCTTCGCCTCTGCCTCATCGAGCAATCGCGTGACGTTTTCCACCACTACAATCGCATCGTCCACCACAATGGCAATGGCCAATACCAAGCCAAACAAGGTCAGCGTATTGATCGAGAATCCCAACAAGGCCATGATGGCCAAGGTACCAATCAACGACACCGGAATGGTGATGCAAGGTATCAGCACCGCACGCCAATTCTGAAGGAAGAAGAACATCACAAGCACCACCAAGATGGTCGCTTCGATGAACGTCTTCATTACCTCGGCTATGGAGTCGTGCACCACCTCGGTCGTATCGAGTGTCACCTCGTACCGGATGCCTTGCGGAAAGGCTTCGGCCAACTCCTTCAAACGAGTCTTCACCCCCTTCGCCACATCGAGCGAATTGGAGCCCGGGAGTTGATATACCGCTATACCTGCCGTAGGTTTGCCTTCCAATCGGGAAACGACATTGTATTTCTTGCTACCCAACTCGATGCGTGCCACGTCCTTCAAGCGGAGAATCCTTCCGCCTTCCTCCACCCGAAGAATGATTTCACCAAACTCATCGGGTGTGGTCAGACGTCCTTTTACATTCAAGGTATATTGGAAAGCATTGTTGCCCGAACGCCCGAAAGGTTGACCCACATTACCGGCCGACACCTCCATATTTTGCGATTGGATGGCGGAATACACCTGTTGGGCACTCAATCCACGGATGCGCATCGCCTCGGGGTCGAGCCAAATACGCATGGAATAATCGCCTGCACCCATTACATTCACCGCACCCACACCGGGCACACGCGTCAACTGATCCACCAAGTTGATGTTGGCATAGTTGGCCAAGTACAATCCGTCATACAAGCTATCACCCGACAAGGTCAGCATCATGACGATATTCGATGACTTCTTCTGTACCGTCACCCCTTGTTGCTTCACGGCTTCGGGCAGGGAATTCATGGCCACACTCACGCGGTTTTGTACCATGACGGTAGCCATGTCGATATCCGTACCCACTTGGAAAGTCACGGTTAAAGAATACATACCCGATGCCGAGGAAGTGGAACTCATATACATCATCCCTTCCACACCATTGACTTGTTGCTCGATGGGGATGCCCACGGTTTGTGCCACCGTACTGGCATTCGCACCCGGATAAACGGCATTGACTTGTACCGTCGGAGGGGTAATGTTAGGGTATTGCTCGACGGGAAGTGAACCCAATGTCACCAATCCGGCCACGATGATGAGCAAAGCCAGCACCGTAGCGAAGATGGGACGTTCTATAAAGAATTTTGAAAACATAAGCGTTTGGTTTGTTTATTATTCATCAGGAGTTAAAGGAGTGATCGCTTCGCTAGAAGTTAAAGGAGTTAGAGCCAATAGTCCAAGCATTCGGCTTTAACTCCTAGGCTCGTAGAGCCGATAACTACTCTAACTTCTTCAACTACTTTGTATTCACTTCCACCGGCTCAACCTTCATCCCTTGGCGCACCTTCATCAAGGCCTTGGTGACATACCGTTCCTCGGGCGAGAGTCCCGAAGTCACGATACGCATACCATTGTCCACCAATTGCCCGAGCTCGATGTGCCGGGTGCTCACCACATTGCTATCGTTCACCACATAGAGGAACTTCCCGAGCTGGTCGGTGCCTATCGAGGCATTGTCCACCAACAAGGCATTCTCTGCCATGGCATACGGTAGGGTCACACTCACGTATAAGCCCGGCTTCAACACGCCATCGGGATTCTCCAACTCGGCACGGAGGCGCATAGTACCCGTCGAGAGGCTGAAGTTGGGCGACAAGTAATTGAGCTTTCCTTGCCAGGTCTTCGAACCGTCCGTACCTACCTTCAAGGTCACGAGATGATCGGATTGAGGTATCTTGGTCTTCGCATCCCTCAACAACTCGAATGCCAAGTATTGGTTATCCGAGATGTCGAAATACGAATACATCTTGTCGTATTTGTACACCGTAGTGAGCTTCACCGGAGAACCCGCCCCACTGATGTAGCCCCCGTCGGAGTACTCCGCCAAGTCCGCTATCCCGTCAATGGGCGACTTCACATAACAATAGCTCAGGTTGACTTGTGCGGTCTTCAATTCGGCCTCGGCATTGCTCACCTCCGCCTCGCAACTCTCCACATTGGTCTCTGCCTGGATGAATTGGATACGGCTCACGGCATCGCTCTTGATGGCCTCCTTCATACGTTCGTAATTACTCTTCGCATAAACCAAATTCGCCTTCGCGTTTTTCAGATTCGCCTTCGCCTGTTTCACGGCATTCTCGTACAAGGTAGGGTCGATGATGAAGAGTATCTGCCCCTTCTTCACCGGCTGACCGGAAGGGTATTTCTTGGCCAACAAAGTTCCGTTCACACGACCCACGATATCGACACTCGTTTCGGAGGTCAGATAACCCGGATAATCACGGGTCAAGGTCACATCCTTTACGATAGGCTTGGCCACCTCTACGGGAAGGGCTTCCATACGCATCGAGGGTTCTTTCTTGCCACATCCGGATATGAGCAAGGCGGACAGGGCGATGATGTTTATTGTTTGTTTCATAACGAAAATGTTTTAATATCTTTACAACTGTCATCCTGAGCAAAGCGAAGGATCTGAAGAGCATAAGTGGATGCATTCAGATTCTTCACTACGCTTCGCTCCGTTCAGAATGACACCTCACACTCACCACCCTCCCCCAAGAGCTTGATACATCTGCACGAGACAAACCAGCGAATTGCCTTTGGCCTTCACCAAGGTGTTCTCGTAGGTCAACAAGGAACGTTGGGCATCGAGTACACTTTGGAAGGTAGCCAACCCCTGCTTATAGAGGTCGAGCGAGAGGTTGAACGCCTCCTTGCCTTGGTAGAGCATCTGGCGACACGACACAATCTGCTTGATGGAATTGCGATAGGCACTCATGGCATTGTCCACCTCTTGCACGGCGGTCAGCACCACATTGTTGAACTGATTGATTGATTCATCGAGCTGGGCTTTCTGGAGGCGGTCCTCATTCAATCGCTTGCCCCCATTAAAGAGCGCCCACGTCATCGAAGGAGCAATGCTCCAAGTCATGCTTCCTTGCTTACCCATATCCTCCACATTGTGCGAAGCATATCCGAACGAACCATTCAGAAAGAATTGGGGCAACCAATCGAGCCTCGATGCACCGAGCAAGGACGCTTGGGCATTGACTTGCCTTTCCGCGGCCCTCACGTCAGGCCTACGGAGCAACAAATCGCCGGGCACTCCTACACCCACCGGCTCCATATAGTCGGGCAACGGACGGATGGTATTCAAGGCCTCCGTCACATCCTCCGGATAAAGTCCCAGGAGTACCGCCAATGTATTGATGTTTTGAATGACACTCGCCTCGGCCATCGGGATGGAAGCCAATGTGCTATAATAAACCGACTTGGCTTGTGCCACATCGAGTTTCGAGACCAGTCCTGTGTTGTATCGCACTTCGGTTATCTTGACAACTTCCTCTTGCGAAGAAGCATTCCTCCGGAGCACATCCACCTCCTGTTGCATCTCGCGAAGGTTGAAGTAAGCCGATGCCACCTCGGCACAAAGGCTCACCATCGTAGCATAATAATCCTCCTTGCTAGCGGCATAAAGTTCCTTTTGCGCCTTGGCTTGTTGACGGATTACTCCGAACACATCGAGTTGCCAACTCATCTTCACCGAGGCATTGTAATACCCCGACCAAGCCTGAGGAGAGCCCGTCCCCAGGTTCCCGCTGGTCTGTTGGCGAGTCCAACCCCCATCGAGGGAGAAAGCCGGCAAGTATTCACTCTGTGAGATGCGCCATTGCGCCTTCGCCTGATCCATCCGGTTGATGGCCATCAGCACCGAAGGGTTCTGCTCGATAGCCAAGGAAATCAAGGAATCAAGGGTCGTATCATCGAACACCTTCCACCACTGGTCGTCCACCGGCAAGACTTGTTGAAAAAGCGTATCCTTGTCCTGCCACCCGTCGGGCATCGGACGGCTCAGATACTTCTCTGCCTGCTGGGCACTCATCGCCAAGGGCAGAAACATAAGCATATAAAAAACCAAACGTACTCTTGTCATCGTTCATTACTTTTTAGTGAAGTAATAACAGACAAGTGTACGTTTGGTTCTTGCTTTAACTTATTTGTGAAAAGAGTATTTATGGAAATATAGGAGTTAAAGAAGTTATCACTTCGTTAGGAGTTAAAGCCAAATGTTCAGTTAATGTTTAGTTATCCATAGTCGAAACTTTCGGCCTTTAACTTCTGAGGCTCGTAGAGCCGGTATCTCGTTCTAACTCCTTTAACTTCTTATCAAAAAATCATTTCAGACTTTGCAAATCCAAGCCCGTAGGACTTTGGAATACCTTCAAATCAAACTGGTGGAGCACCGCCAAGACGTGGTCGAACACCTCGGCTTGCAAACGCTCGTAATGCACCCAAGCCGTATTGGCCGAGAAGAAATAAAGCTCGATCGGCAATCCGTGAGCTGTAGGTTGCAATTGGCGTACCAACATAATCATCTCCTGATTCACCTTCGGATGATGTGTTAGGTAATACATCACGTAATGACGGAAGATGTACAAGTTCACCTCTTCCTTACCAGTTTCCTCAAAACCCTCCATCCAAGGTTGCTTCTTGAAGTATGCCAACTCTTCGGGCGTACAGAAACGCACCGTGTGCATATCGATGTCAATGGAACGCTTCACGCGTCGTCCACCAATGTCGAACATCCCTCGCCAGTTCTGGAACGAATCGTTCACCAAGGCATACGGAGGCACGGTTGTGATGGTCTTATCCCAGTTGCGCACCTTCACGGTGGTCAAGGACACTTCCATAACATCCCCATCGGCACCATATTTCGGCATCGTAATCCAGTCGCCCGTACGAACCATATCATTAGCAGTAAGCTGGATACCAGCCACCAGCCCCTTGATTGTATCTTGGAAAATCAACATCAGGATGGCCGCACCGGCACCCAACCCTGTCAGGATGGTCGCAGGATTTTGACCGATCAGCTCGCTCACAATGACAATTGCACCGATGCAGACCACCACCAGCTTCAACATCTGATAGAAGCCCTTCAACGAACGGTCCTTCATCTTTTCGTGTTCACTCGAAATGGTATAAATCGAAGTGATGACCGAGCAAACCAACTTCACGATAACCACGGTGATATAGATGTGGCAGCACTTCAATATCAGGGCAAGAATCTGCGGAGCATTTCCTAAGGCAAGAGGAATGAGTACATAAAACACCACCGGTGGTATCAGGTGGCACACGTTGTTCAGTACCTTTTCGTTCAGCAGATAATCATCCCACGTGGTTTGCGTCTTGGCCGTAATCTTCCGCACAGACGGAATAAAGATTCCCCGGCAAATCTTGTCAAACACATAGATTATCAGCACAATAGCCAGCACTACAATCATACGCACTATCCATTGCGCCATATCACCGGCCACACCCCATTGATGTAGCCAACTCATCAATTCATTATTAATCGTTTCCATTGTTTTTCGCTTTATAAGTTCAAAGTTAACACTTTCTTTCCATATTCTCAAATCAATTTCAGACTTTTGGCTATCCTACATGCTTCAACAGAATTGTTTGCCTGAAGTTTCATCAAAATATTCTGGCGATGACGGTTTACCGTATTGATGCTGATGAAAAGTTCGGAAGCAATTTCCTTACTCATCCATCCACGCTCTATCAAACATAAAATTTCCATTTCTCTATTCGACAACAAATGTTCACACGAATACGATTCAGGGCGTATGCTTTCCCCCGTCAGAGAATTGACAATGAGATGTTCGGATGAATCGGACACGGAGACATTGTAGAGACAGAGTGCCAATCGTGCACATCCGTTGGCATCATAATCCAGATAAAACATCCGGTGCAGCACTTTGACATACTCCCCCGATGCTGCCTTCATTCGCAGATGGCTATGCAGATAGTAATCCGACCGGACTTCGGGTGACAAGGACATCACGAAATGATAGAAACGGAGTTCTTCCAGGTGCTTCGCCTGCAGGTCATCAGGATGGATGCACCCGAAGATATCCTCTTCCCAAATGGAAGCGATGTCCTGCGAAGTTCCCCTTATACCAATGCCCAACCGTTCGGACAATCCGCCATGACAGATATAGCTCATGTTGGCCTTCATATCGCTCAATACGGCAATGGCATTCTCTATCTGCGCATAACGGACAGCAGTCAACCGATAGTCAGCATTCCGCTCCAAGTCCTCGGCAAAGGGTTGCTTCAAGAGTTTATCCTCCAGCTCATTGTTGATGTTCATACACCATTTTGGTTAAAAATCAGTATTGCACGGAAGCATCC
>JAFYWH010000027.1 GCA_017558175.1 Bacteroidaceae bacterium | reverse complement strand
CCTTTTCAACTTCCTTCCAGTTACCAGTCTTCTTAGCCTTATTGATAAGGTTCATGGCCTTCTTTTCTGTCATACCAGCTTCCAACTGAGCGTCAGTCAAAGCACCTTCTTTCTTTACGAACGGAAGCTTAGCAGTCTTCACGAAGTCGATCAAAGTGTCAAAGCTTGCAGTATACACACCCTGGTGAGTGTTACGGTATTCTACCTGAGCCTTGCGGATGTCGATAAGACGTGCAATAACTTCTTTTTCTCTTGCTTTCTTGGTGTTGTCAAAGTTAATCGGACCCATGATACTTCCGTAGCATACGTACACCAAAGCTGCAGCACAAGCGGCCAAAACGATGTTAATAACTGTTTTCATGATAAAAATGTGTATTTTTTTAGTTTATATTCTTATATTCGCATGGCAAAATTAAAAATAATAAATCGAATAACATACAGTTATTTCAACTTTTTATCATTAATTTATGATTAATACTTATTTAGGGCAGCAAATTAAGACAAATTTTCCATATAAACCAACTTTCGAGCAAGAAAAAGTAGTGAAAATTTTAGCCGACTTCCTTTTTTGCAGAAAAACGGACTCTTTATTTCTGTTGAAAGGTTATGCCGGTACAGGGAAGACATCGCTCATTGGAGCCTTGGTCAAGACGCTCGATCAGTTGGAGCAGAAGTGTGTACTGTTGGCTCCAACCGGTAGAGCGGCCAAGGTGTTCTCGCACTATGCCGGACATCCGGCCTATACCATTCACAAGAAGATTTATCGGCAGCGTTCGTTCTCCAACGAGATGGATAATTTCTCCCTGAACGACAATTTGCACCAGCATACCCTTTTCATTGTCGATGAGGCTTCCATGATAGCCAATGACGGTTTGTCGGGCTCCATGTTCGGCACAGGTCGTTTGCTCGACGACCTTATTCAATATGTCTATGGCGGACAAGGTTGCCGACTGATGCTCATAGGCGATACGGCTCAGCTTCCTCCGGTGGGCGAGGAGGAGAGTCCCGCGCTTTCTGCACATGCCTTGCGAGGCTATGGCTTGGAAGTGTACGAAGGCTTGCTGACCGAGGTGGTGCGCCAGTTGCACGATTCGGGCATCCTTTGGAACGCCACGGAGCTACGCCAATACATAGCCGATGAAGATTTCTTTGTCCTACCTCCCATCCGTGTGGAAGGTTTTCCGGATGTGAAAGTGATACCGGGCAATGAACTGATTGAAACCATATCCGAAAGTTACGACAAGGCAGGCATGGACGAGACCATTGTGGTATGCCGTTCCAACAAGCGGGCCAATATCTATAATAAAGGTATACGGAACACCATTCTCTATCGGGAAGAGGAACTGGAGTGTGGCGACTTGCTCATGGTGGCCAAGAACAATTACTTTTGGGCCGAAGGATGCAAGGAAATAGATTTCATAGCCAATGGCGATATAGCCGAGGTGCGTCGCGTTCGTCGCGAGCAGGATATGTATGGTTTCCGTTTTGCCGATGTGTTGTTACGTTTCCCCGATTACGATGATATGGAGTTGGAAGTAAAGTTGTTGCTCGATACGCTTCATGCCGATACTCCAGCACTCCCCAAGGATCAGAACGATAAGCTTTTTTATTCGGTATTGGAAGATTATGCCGATATCACCATCAAGCGTGAGCGGATGAAGAAAATGAAGACAGATCCTTATTACAATGCTTTACAGGTGAAGTATGCCTATGCCGTGACATGCCACAAAGCACAGGGCGGTCAATGGAAGCGTGTCTTCCTCGACCAAGGATACATGACGGAGGATATGCTTTCGCCCGATTATTTCCGTTGGCTCTATACGGCCTTTACTCGTGCTACAGAAACACTTTATTTGGTGAATTGGCCGAAGGAGCAGATAGAGGAATAACGAAAATCCCCCTTATGAAGGGGGCTAGGGGGATGTATCATCAGATTTGTTTTCTTGCATGAATCTTCCATGCGGATGTTACATCCCCCTGCCCCCTTCGTAAGGGGGAGGTATAATGTTTGTATCTAATTAGAGTCCAGCCAATTCAATAACCTTATCTACTGCCGAGAGCAAACCTTCTGGGTTCTTACCACCGGCAGTTGCGAAGTGAGGAGCACCACCGCCACCACCTTGAATCAACTTGGCAGCTTCCTTCACGAGGTTACCAGCCTTCAAGCCGTTCTTCACGAGGTCTTCGCTCAACATCACAGTCAACATAGGCTTGCCGCCGTCTACGCTACCGATTACTACCAACAAGCTGCCTTCTACTTCGCCTTTCAATTGGAATGCGATGTCCTTAGCTACGTCGGCGCTGATAGGAGCTACGGTCTTGATTACCTTCACGCCACCCATTTCCTTAGCGTTGGCAATCAATTCGCTCTTCAACGATGCAGCCTTTTCCTTCATGAACTCTTCTACCTGCTTCTTCAAGCCAGCGTTTTCTTCGATAGCCTTGCGGATAGCAGACTTCAAGTCAGGCACGTTGTTGAACAATGCCTTGAGGTCGGCCATAGTGTCCTGGAACTTGTCAATCATCATTTCCACTCTTTCGCCTGTGATAGCTTCGATACGGCGTACGCCTGCAGCTACTGAACTTTCGCTGATGATGCGAACCATACCAATCTGACCGGTTGCCTTCACGTGAGTACCACCACAGAATTCAATGGAATTACCGAACTGGATAACGCGTACTTCTTCGCCATACTTTTCGCCGAAGAGAGCGATAGCGCCGAGTTCCTTCGCCTTTTCGATAGGCAAGTTGCGGTATTCCTGCAAAGGTACGTTGGCACGAATCTTGGCATTTACCAAGTGTTCCACCTGACGGATTTCTTCGTCTGTCACCTTCTGGAAGTGAGAGAAGTCGAAACGCAATGATTCCGGAGAAACCAACGAACCCTTCTGTTCTACGTGTGTACCGAGTACTTCACGAAGTGCTTCGTCGAGCAAGTGAGTACAAGAGTGGTTCGCTGCACAAGCATTGCGCTTGTCGGTATCTACACAAGCCATCATCGGAGCTTCCGGATGTTCCGGCAACTTCTTGGCAATGTGGATAGGAAGG
>JAFYWH010000026.1 GCA_017558175.1 Bacteroidaceae bacterium | reverse complement strand
TATCGAATTGGCGAAGAAAATCAACGCTGATATCGTAATGGCTACTGACCCGGATGCTGACCGCGTAGGTATGGCTTGTAAGGACGATAAGGGCGAATGGGTACTCATCAACGGTAACCAGACTGCTTTGATCTTCTTGTACTACATCATCAAGAACCGCATCGCTACAGGTAAGATGAAGGATACTGACTTCTGCGTGAAGACTATCGTAACTACTGAACTGATCAAGACTGTTGCTGACAAGAACAACATTGAAATGCGTGACTGCTACACTGGCTTCAAGTGGATCGCTCGTGAAATCCGTTTGAGCGAAGGCAAGCAACAGTACATCGGTGGTGGTGAAGAAAGCTACGGTTTCTTGGCTGAAGACTTCGTTCGCGATAAAGATGCTGTTTCTGCATGTACTTTGTTGGCTGAAATCTGCGCATGGGCTAAGGATCAGGGTAAGACATTGTACGATGTATTGATGGAAATCTACGTAGAATACGGCTTCTCTAAGGAAGTGACTGTAAACGTAACTAAGCCAGGTAAGAGCGGTGCTGACGAAATCAAGGCTATGATGAAGAACTTCCAGGCTAATCCTCCACAGGAAATCGGCGGTTCTAAGGTTGCTTTGGTTAAGGACTACACTTGCTTGAAGGCTACTGACGGTGAAGGTAACGTAACTGACATCGATATGCCAGAAACAAGTAACGCACTCCAGTTCTTCACTGAAGACGGTACTAAGATTTCTATCCGTCCTTCTGGTACAGAACCTAAGATTAAGTTCTACATCGAAGTGAAGGGTGAAATGGGTTGTCCGAAGTGCTTCGCTGACGCTAACGCTGCTGCTCTCGAAAAGATCGAAGCTGTTAAGAAGTCATTGGGCGTATAAGTAATAAGATAGTATATACCTTATTATAATAGAGTAGGCTGTGGGGTTTCCCTGCAGCCTATTTCTTTTTATATAATATTTCATCCCCCTTGTGAAGGGGGATAATTGCTTGCGAAACTTGAGTTTATAAAAAATAAGGGGAAGCTCTCTGGAGCCTCCCCTCGATATATAGGATTGATTGTTTTATTTAAAATGTAGTGTAAAGAACCTGCACTTTGATAGGATTCTTTTCGCCACCCACCAAACAAGCGCTTTCCATGTCCAGATTGCTCTTGATGCTGGTTACGCTACCGTTTGAGTCAACCTCTGTCTTGATAGGAATCAATACTACCTTGTCCCAATCAGGGCCTTGCTTGCCGTCCTTCTTTTCGTTGATACACTCGGTTACCAACGAAGCGATGTTCGGATATACATAGGTGTTGGCATCTTCACCAGCGCTTGTATACGATGCTACGAATGAGGTTACGCCATCCACCGTTTCATTCTTTTCGAAGAAGGTGTGCATATCGCTCTTTCTTACCATGAGCAGATTCTGAGGAATACCCATCGGATAATCCGATTCGGTTTTCTCGTTGTAGCGAGTGAATGTTACCGATACTGCATTCAGTGTATCTCTCATGTGCATTTCTGCAATTTCTTCTACAGGCAATGTCACTTCTGTAAAGATACCGGCCGGAGTCTTCAGGTAAGTGTATTTGGTTTCTTGAGTCAATTCCTTCAAGCGGTCTGAGTTCTTGAAGCGGTTGGCCTGGATAACTTCCTTGGTAGCTGCAAACACGGTTGAACCATTAATCAAGGAGTCCACTTTGCCGGTAGAACTTTCTGTCAAGTAAGTAAAGTTCAGGCGAAGCTGCATATCGCTGATGTACAAGATGGTTCCGTCGCCATGAGTACAATGTACGTAGAATCCCTTCAACACGTTCTTGATGAACTTTTCAGCATCCTTGTAGTTGTTCTTGTCTTCTATGTACTTGTCGTACATGAACTGTCCCAATGCAGTAGGCAACTTGATGTCCTGCCAATAGTACGAATAGCTGGTTGCACTGCCGTAGCTGTCGTAGTTCACGATGGTAGTATCGTTGGTCGATGCACCTCTCGCTGCGAACGCCTTGCGGGCAACAGGCTTGGAGTTCGAGTCGTAGTATTGGGTAGGGTCTACGCTGGTATAGAATGTCTTGAGTTCCTTTTCCGGAATCACGGTATCCAATGTGTCTACCTGCAGGCGCATCGGGTTGAGTGAATCGCCGAAGTGAGATTCATAGAACATCTTCAGCTGGAGACCGGTCACTTTCTGAACAGTTTCAGGAAATTCAAAGTCGTCCGTACAGTTGAACTGTGCAATGAAGTCCGCATAAAATTCACCGAATTGCGGGTCGGTGTATTTTCCTAAGTATGCCGTACTTGTTCTGGCGTATACAGAGTCGGCCAGAATGGAACGGGTGTAGGCATTGTAAGAAGCAGCTCCCGCAGGAATCGAGTCGCCTGCAGCGATGGTGCTGTCTCCGATGCCGGTTGTTGCATCGTCGCAACTGTAAATCATTGCGGGTAGCAACAATGCCAAAAGATATTTCAGTTTCATTTCTTTTTTATTTTATTGGTTGTCTTTCGCCCAGATTTCTTCGTAGAAGTTATTGAGGGCATCAACAAATGTGTCAGGGTCCTGATTTTCCAATACTGGAACACCCTTTTCACGAGCATATTCAATAAGTTCCGGATCTATCTTGTCGCCATGCAACACGATACCATCCGAATAGCTGATAGCCAACTTGTAGAGGTCCTTGTAAGTAGTCGGGTTAGGAATAACGCCTTCGATATCGCTCTTTTCGATATTCTTCAGCATGATCTTTTCTACGATGTTGTCCTGAAGTTCTGACTTCAAGTCGTCTTCGAAGAGTGAAAGTACCACCTTAGAATCTCTGAACGAAGGTTCTTCCATATAGGCCTTCTTGATATAGAGAGGCACCAAAGCGCTGATCCATCCTTGGCAGTGGATCATTTCAGGGCACCAGCGAAGCTTCTTCACGGTTTCCAAAACGCCGCGTGCATAGAAAATGGCACGTTCGTCATTGTCTTCATATTCTTTGCCGTCTTCATCGGTAGCCATCAAACGGTTCTGGAAATAGTCGTCGTTGTCGATGAAGTATACCTGCATGCGGGCAGCCTGGATAGAAGCTACCTTGATAATCAACGGGTGATCCGTATCATCTATGATCAAGTTCATACCAGACAAACGAATCACTTCATGCAACTGGTTTCTACGTTCGTTTACATTCCCCCACTTTGGCATGAAGGTTCTAATCTCTCTTCCCTTTTCCTGAATTGCCTGCGGAAGCTTTCTTCCCGCGCTCGACATTTCAGACTCAGCTACGTAAGGTATAATCTCTTGTGTAATGAATAATACTCTATTTGCCATCTTCTTAAATAATTCTTCTTGCTCAAAATCCGTTGCAAAGATACAAAAAAAAAGAATGTGAGCATGAAAAACGAACCTTAATAAATACTTATCATTTGTTAACATGTTAGTAATCAGGTGTATTTTTACCTTAAAATGGGTACTCTTCTGCCCAAAAGTGTCTTTTTTTTGAAGATAAATTGGGAAAATGCTTCGTTATCTCCCAAATATTGGCTTACTTTGCACTCGTTTTTAATATGGTACTTGATTAAAATCGGAAGATAATGAAATTAGTTCATACCATTCAGGAGCTTCGTGCTGAACTGGATATTCAGCGCAAGGCAGGCAAGAAGATTGGTTTCGTTCCCACCATGGGAGCATTGCACGAAGGACACGCTTCGTTGGTAAGACGTGCCGTAGCAGAGAATGAAATTGTAGTGGTCAGTGTTTTTGTGAACCCGACCCAATTCAATGATAAGAACGACTTGTTGAAGTATCCAAGAACTTTGGAAGCCGATTGCGAGTTGTTGGAAAAGGAGGGTACAGCCTATGTGTTCGCACCTTCAGTAGAAGAAATCTATCCGGAACCGGATACTCGCCAGTTCAGCTATGCACCGCTGGATACGGTGATGGAAGGCAAGTTTAGACCGGGCCATTTCAATGGTGTATGCCAGGTAGTGAGCAAGTTGTTCATGATGGTGGAACCGGATGTGGCTTATTTCGGTGAAAAGGATTTCCAGCAGTTGGCTATCATCCGCGAGATGGTGAAGCAGATGAATTTCCCGTTGCAGATTGTGGGTTGCCCGATTGTTCGCGAAGCGGATGGCTTGGCACTCAGCAGCCGTAACGCCCGTTTGTCTGATGAACAACGCAAGCAGGCTTTGGAAATTTCGCAAACCTTGTTCAAGAGTGTGGAGTATGCAGCTTCGCACACCTTGGAAGAAACACAGAAGTTCGTGGAAGAAAGCATCGCAGCTGCCGAAGGTCTGGAATTGGAATATTTTGAAATAGTAGATGGCATGACTTTGCAGAAGATTGCATCTTGGGAAGATACTGACTATGTAGTGGGATGCATTACCGTGTTCTGTGGAGAAGTCCGTTTGATTGATAACATAAAATACAAGGGCTTATGATGATTGAAGTAATGAAGTCCAAAATCCATTGTGCTCGTGTAACCGAAGCCAACCTTAATTATATGGGTAGCATTACCATTGATGAGGACTTGATGGATGCAGCCAACTTGATTGCTGGCGAAAAGGTGGCTATTGTTGACAATAATAATGGCGAGCGTTTTGAGACTTATATTATTAAAGGTGAACGCGGTTCGGGTTGTATCTGCTTGAATGGTGCGGCTGCCCGTAAGGTACAGGTGGGAGACATCGTTATCATCATGTCGTATGCATTGATGGATTTCGAAGAAGCCAAGAGCTTCAAGCCGTCGGTGATATTCCCTGACTCTGCTACCAACAAATTGGTATAATAATTGAGATTCCTTTATACAATAAGTGGATGTGCCAAAATGCATGTCCACTTATTTTTTTAGGCACAGATTACACGGATTGACACGGCTCGTTAGTGTATGTTTACATCAACTATATCCGTGCAATCCGTGCCTAATATAAAACCTATCAATAGATGGCTCTTTCCTTGATCATACCGATGCGGTAAGCGGCCAGCAATTTCTTCAGGTCTTCGATTTGTCTGATCAGTTCGCGACCCTTGTCTGTGTCCTTCACCATGAGGCGTTGGGAGCTGAGTTCGACAATTTGCGTAGTCGACTTGATGTCCTGACCTTCTTCGATGGCTTTCTGCATCGAGGTGAACGGCTCGTGCTGTACCAACTGGAAGCCTCTGGAGTGGTATTCGAGGGTGTAACCGGCAATACCTGTTTCCAAGTGATAAGCCTTGGAGAAACCACCGTCAATCACCATCAGCTTGCCATTCGCCTTGATTGGGTTTTCGCCCTTCAGCGTCTTCACCGGCACGTGACCGTTGATGATGTGTCTATGGTTTCCTACCACTTCGAATTCGTCCAGAATCATGTCGCACACTTCTTCCTTGTCGCGAAGCGTATAGTAGTAACCCTTGGTTTCCTTGTGAAGTTCCTTGTCGTCCAAGAAATAGCGTTCGAATGTAGCCATCTTGGCTTTGTCGAATGCCGGAGAATCCTTACCGCACCACAAGTACCAGATGTAGTCCTTGGCAAAGAGTTTTTCTTCGCTCTTGCTTTCGTCGAAGTAAGCGGTACGGATCAAGTGTCCCACCTTTTCGAGCAACGACTTGCCCTTGTACTTCTTGCCTTGGATTTCGATTTCACGCAAGGAGCCGTCTTCGTTCAATGGAATGGAAGCATGGAAAAGCAAGTTCGAGTTGGTCACCGTATACATGCAACCGTTGCGGAAGATGTAGCGGATGTGCTTCTGGAGCTTTTCGCTGCCCAAGAAGGAGCGGTGCAACTTGGCAACGATTTCCTTTTCTTCGTCTGTGAGCTTGTATGGATCGTTCGGGTCGATGGTCGGGAAGTTGCAGTCCTTCATCGGATATTCCTGTCCGTTGATGGTGATGATGCCACGTTCGTAGTCGATGCAGTGTAGCAACATGCGGTCGTCCATCTCGAATTCCGGACGGCGCTTGATGGTCTCTGCTTCCAGCTTGAACTGGATGATACTGATGGCCTTGTGCATCTGTGCCAAGAGGCGGAGTGTCTTCGGGTTGCTGATGGTTTCGCCCGGCACCGGACGCAAGCCGAACAAGGCACATGGATCGTCGGCATAAGTTTCCATGGCGAAGGTAGCCAATGGCAAGAGGTTGATACCATAACCGTCTTCCAATACGCCTGTGTTGCCGAAGCGGGTCACGAAACGAACCACGTTGGCTATACAGATGTCGTTACCGGCAGCTGCACCCATCCACAAGATGTCGTGGTTACCCCACTGGATATCCCAAGTGTGATAGTTGCAGAGGATGTCCATGATGTGGTGAGGACCATGTCCGCGGTCGAAGATATCGCCCAAGATGTGGAGCGTATCGATGGTGAGTCGCTGGATCAGGTTACAGAGTGCAATGATGAAGGCATCGGCACGGCGTGTGCTGATGATGGTATCGATAATCACTTCCGTATAAGCCTGCTTGTTGGGCAGCATGGAATTCTCGTGCAACAATTCCTGGATGATGTACGAGAACTCTTTCGGCAGCGACTTGCGTACCTTCGAGCGTGTATATTTGGAAGAAACGTTCTTACATACGGCCACAAGCTGGTTCAAGGTAGTGAGATACCAGCCGTCGATGTCTGTTTCTACTGCCTTCACCAAGTGGAGCTTTTGTTCCGGATAATAGATGAGCGTACAAAGTTCCTTACGTTCGTTTTCGCGGAGCGTGTTGCCGAAGATTTCATTCACTTTACGCTTGATGGCACCGGAAGCATTTCTCAGTACATGCTGGAATGCTTCGTATTCACCATGCAGGTCGGCCAGGAAGTGTTCCGTACCTTTAGGCAAATTGACAATGGCTTCCAAGTTGATGATTTCTGTACTGGCAGCAGCTATGGTAGGGAAACTGCGTGACAAGAGTTGCAGGTAACGCATGTCTTCCTGTATCATTTCTGGAGTAATTGTACTTTTCTGTGCATTCATGGTTCTTAGGTTTTGGAGCTATCAAAATGACGATAGCCGTTCAATCCCACAAATGTAGTAAGAAAAAGTGGAACAAAGAAAAAATATGTTCAGATATTATTTCAGAATGTATGTCCAATTCCTATCATGAAGTTCATATTGTGCTGATAACCCACCATGAACTTGCTTTCGGCATTCAAATAGCATCTGTCCGATAGCGGATAGCTCATTCCTCCGCCCAAGTTGAAGGCGAAGTGGCTTCCGGTTTTGTTCAAGGTGCGCAGGCCGTCCGGCTCGTTGATGATGGATGAGTTGCCGTAGAAGTTGGTTTGCAACCCGATGCCCACGAGCGGATAGAACGTCAGCTTCTTGACGGGAATCAGGTAGTGCAGGTTCAGGTTGATGTCCAAGCCGGACACTTGGTTCTTGGGGAAGAAGAAGGTTACATCGGGAGCCAACCGGGCTACCGGGCATAGCTGGTACCGGCCTTGCAGCTGGATGCCGAAGCGTTGGAATTCGGTTTGATAACCGATGCTGCCCACGTACGAGTTCTTCGCTTGCTGGGCACAGGTAGTGGTGGCGATAAAAAATGTCATGAGCATGACCATCCATACAAATTTCTTCATCATTCGTTTCTTTTAGGATTTTCATGCTCATGAAACAATCGGTGTGGGGCTTTTGTTCAGGCTTCTCCCAACCAGTCGTCTATCAGTTTGCGGGCCAGACTCAGCTTCTTGGGTATCTCCGGCAGATTGTCACGACTGAAGAAGTCGCCGGCCGAAAGCTCTTCGTCCTGAAGCTTGATTTCCCCGCTTTCGTATTCGGCGGTAAAACCAATCATCACCCCGCTTGGGTAGGGCCATGGCTGACTGCCGAAGTACTTCAGGTTCTTGATGCGGATACCGGTTTCTTCCATCACTTCGCGGTGTACACATTCCTCGAGTGTCTCTCCGGCTTCCAGGAATCCGGCCACCAGTCCGTAGTAGGTACCTCGGAAATTCTTGGCACGGACCATGAGGATACTGTCGCCCTTCTCGATGCGCACGATGATGGCGGGCGAGATGTGCGGATAGAACTCCTGTCGGCATTCCGGGCACTTCTTGCCGATGTCCGAAATCTGCTTGGTAGGCACACCGCACGATGGGCAATAGCGGGTGTTCTGGTCCCAGTTCAGTATCTGGAAGGCTTTGCCGGCCTTGTAATATTCTTCGAAAGGCAGTTCGTCGTACGAGGCACGCAGTCCGGTCATCACTCGGGTAGGGGCTTCTTCGCCCGAGATGGGGCAATGAAGGGCATATGTCTTGCATGGAATTCCTTCCATATCGCCGATGTTATGAATGGTACTGCCGATGGGTACTCTCACCGGAGGCTCCACACCGCTGGGGATGTGGTATCCGTCCGCTTGTTGTTCCATCAGAATCTGGTCTTTATAAAAGACGAACCAAAGGGTTTGTTCTTTTTCCATAGTGTTGTTTTTAGAATCTGTTTTGAAATAATTGCCTCCCCTCTCGAGAGGGGGAAGGGGGTGTGTTAGAAAACATTTACGTGGATGCATATCACACACCCCTAGCCCCTCTCAAGAGGGGAATTGGAAAAACCAAACAATTTCTTAATCCAAAATCATACTCAAACCGATGCGCTTGCGCTCGCGGTCTATGTTCACGACTTTCACCTGCACGTGCTGGTGGATGCTGACTACCGTAGTAGGGTCGCTCACGAACTCGCGGCAGAGCTGCGATACATGCACCAAGCCGTTTTCCTTGATACCCACATCCACAAAGCAACCGAAGTTGGTAATGTTGGTCACGATGCCCGGCAGGGTCATGCCTTCCTTCAAGTCGTCTATGGTCTTCACGTTCTTGTCGAACTCGAATACCTTGATGGCTTGACGAGGGTCGCGTCCCGGTTTCTCCAGTTCGGCCATGATGTCCGTCAGGGTAGGGAGACCGATCTTGTCGGTTACATATTTCTTGATATCTATCTTGCTTCTCAGTTCCTTGTTCTTGATGAGGTCTTCTACCGAGCACTTCAAGTCCTTGGCAATGAGTTCTACCACGGCATAGCTTTCCGGATGCACCGCCGAGTTGTCCAACGGATTCTTTGCTCCCGGTATGCGGAGGAAGCCGGCACATTGTTCGAATGCCTTGGCACCCATGCGAGGCACCTTCATCAGTTCCTTGCGGGAGGTGAATGCTCCGTTCTCTGCCCGGTAGTCCACAATGTTCTGGGCGAGGGTAGGACCGAGGCCGGAGATGTAAGTCAGCAAGTGTCGGCTGGCGGTGTTCAGGTTCACACCCACCGAGTTCACACAGCTCTCTACGGTCATGTCGAGCGATTTCTTCAAGGCAGTCTGGTCCACATCGTGCTGGTATTGGCCTACACCGATGCTCTTGGCTTCAATCTTCACCAATTCGGCCAACGGGTCCATGAGCCGGCGACCGATGGACACGGCACCACGTACCGTTACATCGTATTCCGGGAACTCCTCGCGGGCAATCTTCGATGCCGAGTAGATGGATGCCCCGTCTTCGCTCACCACGAACACCTGCAACTGGCGGTCGTAGCGTTGGCTGGTCACGAACGATTCGGTCTCACGGCTGGCGGTACCATTACCGATGGCGATGGCCTCTATCTGATATTGCTCCACTAACTTGGTGAGCTTTCTGGCCGATAGACTATGCTCGCTCTTTGGCGGATGCGGATAGATGGTCTCGTTGTGCAGAAGGTTACCTTGAGCATCGAGGCACACCACCTTGCAACCGGTACGATAGCCCGGGTCGATACCCATCACTCGCTTCTGTCCCAAAGGCGGAGCCAACAGGAGCTGACGGAGATTTCCGGCAAACACACGGATGGCTTCTTCATCGGCTTTCTCCTTACTCAGGGCAGCAAACTCGGTTTCGATGCTCGGCTTCAGCAGTCGCTTGTAAGCATCCAGTACCGCTTCTTTCACTTGTTGTCCGCATTCGTTGTTGCCACGTACGTAGTTTCTCACCAGTCGTTCGGTGCATTCCTCATCGTCGGGCGAGATGGATACCTTCAGCAGACCTTCGGCTTCGCCTCGGCGGATGGCCAAAAGGCGGTGCGAGGTGCATCGCTTCAACGGTTCGCTGAAGTCGAAATAATCCTTGTACTTGGCTGCTTCCTCTTCCTTACCCTTCACTAACTTGGAGGAGATGATGGCTTGGCGGGAGAACTGGTTGCGGAGCTGGTTGCGCGAGCGCTCGTCTTCGTTTACCTGTTCGGCTATAATGTCGCGGGCACCTTTCAAGGCATCCTCTTCATCCTTCACGTCGCCTTTAATAAATGTACGTACGCGAGCCATGAGGTTGTTCTCGCGTTGCATCATCAAGATGGTGGCAAGCGGTTCCAAGCCCTTCTGGCGGGCCACTTCGGCACGCGTCTTGCGCTTCGGCTTGTAAGGCAGGTAGATGTCCTCCAGTTCGGTGGCATCCCAGCAAGCCTCGATGCGCTTCTTCAGGTCGGCAGTCAGCTTGCCCTGCTCGTCGATGGTCTTGAGAATGGTTTCCTTGCGCTTGGCTATCTCGGTGAGCTTGTCGTATCGCTCCTTTATCTCGCCTATCTGCACTTCATCCAGTCCGCCGGTGGCTTCCTTTCGGTATCGGCTGATGAAGGGTATGGTGGCTCCCCCGTTCAGCAGGGAGAGGGTATTGCTTACTTGTCGCTCGGCAATGTTCAGCGCCGAGGCTATCATTTTATTGAATATTTCCATAAATCTTTTTAGAATATAACGACAAAATTACATAAATAGTTGTAATTTTACCACATGTTAACTTTTAATATTTTCTAAAGAATGAACAAAACAGTATTGATAACCGGTGCATCGAGCGGTATTGGCGAAGGATGTGCCCGCAAGTTTGCTTCGGAAGGAGCACGACTCATTTTGAATGCCCGCAGTGTGGACAAGCTCGAAGCCTTGGCACAAGACTTGAAAGAAAAGTATGGCACCGATAGCTATATCATGCCGTTCGATGTGCGCGACCGCAAGGCTGCTTCGGAAGCATTGGCATCGTTGCCGGCTGAGTGGCAAGCCATCGATGTGCTCATCAACAATGCCGGACTCGTTATTGGTGTGGACAAGGAACACGAAGGCGATTTGGACGAATGGGACATCGTGATCGATACCAACATCAAGTCGCTCTTGTCGATGACCCGCATGGTGGTTCCGGGTATGGTGGAACGTGGCCGTGGACACATTATTAATATAGGTTCCATTGCCGGCGATGCAGCTTATCCGGGCGGTAGTGTGTATTGTGCAACCAAGGCAGCTGTCAAGGCATTGTCCGATGGGCTTCGCATCGACTTGGTAGATACTCCGCTTCGTGTAACCAACATCAAGCCGGGCATGGTAGAAACCAACTTCTCCGTTATCCGTTTCCGTGGCGATAAGGACAAGGCCGACAATGTATACAAGGGTATCCGTCCGCTCACTGGCGAAGACATTGCCGAAGTGGCTTACTTTGCGGCATCGGCTCCGGAGTACATGCAGATAGCCGAGGTATTGGTGATGCCAACCAACCAGGCTACCGGTACGATTGCTTATAAGAAGTGGTAAATAAAAGAAAAAGGTGTTTCAGTCGAAACACCTTTTTCTTTTATTTACCACTCCCCATACTCATCTTCGCAGAGCAGCGACTCGTCCAGCTCCTGGGCGTTCTCGGGGAAGGCGAGCTTATAGCCTTGGTAGATGGCTTCCATGTCTACCTGGTGCGGACGGATGCCGTTTTCCATCACCGTCATGGCTGCCAGCATCCGGCTGAGCTTTGTGTAGCCCATAGGGTTCGCTGGCGGAAGGAGGTTCTCTTTTCCTCCGATGCTGCTGAGGCTGAGCACCATGCGTATGTACTGCTTCGTATCGTTCTCCGTAGGCGGTGCCCATCGGCCGATGATGTTCTCTACCGTGAAGTGCTTCTTCCGGTCGCTTAATCTTTTGTAGTAGGTGTGCAGGGTGCGCCAAGCTGCGCGATAGCCATAGACCATGGATTTGAACTGCACGAATTCCTTGTCGGTTTGGGTTTCTGCTGCACCATTCCATCGGTCGGCAGAGTGCCGGATATTTAGCGGGTTGTTGTTACGTAGTCCTCTCATTTGATTTATGATTTCTGATTTATGATTTCTTGCACCACGGAGTTTTTTTATTCCCCTCTTGAGAGGGGTTAGGGGTGTGTTATGAGCGAAGCGAAACGTGCATAAGCGGATGTGTCTCACACACCCCCTTCCCCCTCTCAAGAGGGGAGATTGGGCAAGGAACTTGAATACCTCCATGCAACTCTGTGTACTCCGTGGTGAATTAATACTGATTACTGAAAACTGAAAACGCTGAAAACGCTTAGGGTTGCGGATGCTTCTTCAGGTACTTCTCCGTCTTGATGTAGCGCTGGCGGTCGATGTCCTGCACCGGCATTTCCTCACCATATAGTTCGATGTAGCCCCGGTGCGTCCAGTTGCCCAGCATCATGCGTAAGCTTCCGGTGCGGATACCCATGCGCTGACGCATCTGTCCGGCTTCGGCGCGGGTGAAGATTTCCGGAAGCTGGTCGAGCAGGTTCTGCGGACCTTTTGTGGGCAGCTTCATGCCGCTCTCTTCCTGCGCCTCGATGGCTGGCCCGAAGAACTTCATCTTGCACCAAAGGTCGTATTGCAGCGACCATCGCACGAAGTCCTCCATACTCTTGTCCCACTTCTCGCCGTGCGCCACGTAGAGCACCATCGCCTTGAGGAAAGCTATCACGTTGGCACGGAAGGAGAGGTTCTCGTACACACGGCTCTGCGAGAGGCGCGAGAACTCCGCACACTCCTCTACCAGCTTCTTCGCCAACTTCGATGCCTGCGCACATTCTATCAGTCCGCGCGCGTTGTTCAGCCGGTCGATGTAAGGCTTCAGCTCTTGGGCGAAGGTGTCGTCGTACGTGCCATAGATGGGCATCTCCGAGCCGATGGGACGCTCCGGGATGGTGCAGATGTTGATACGGCTCAGCGGTCCGTCCGTCAGTACGTTGCGGAAGAAATACTGCCCCTTGCGGATGGTGGTGCTCACGTTGTAGTTGAACCTCACCGTCACCTTCTCGCTCACGCTCGCGGTGCCCACACGCGTCTGTCCGTACAGGTTGCCGAAGTCGAAGCAGAGGCAAAGCAAGTCGAACACGTTGTGCGAGTTTCCCTTGCTCGAGAGGTTGTTCAGCTGCTCAATCTCGTTCATCCGCACGTAGAGGAACCGCCCCTCGGCATCCTTCAGTCGTTGTACGAAGGCAGCGCTGGTGATGTCGGCATCGATGCATTGGATGATGATTCCCTCCGGTCGCTGGCGCTTGTCCTTGTTCGCTCCCCGGCTCTGCGTCTCGCGTTTCCACGTGCGTTCCTTCTCCATGCTCACCTCGTCGCGCTCGCGTATATCGGCCATAATGTAGTCGATGGGCGTGTTCACGCTGCTCTTTCCGCTACCCGTAGGTGCCATGAGCAGGCAGGCCAAGGTAGCCTCGTGATAGCAATTGTCTATGTACTTGAAACGGGTGGCATACAGATGCGTGGCCAGCGAGGGGAACACGGCATGGGCCACGGCAGGCTGATAGATGGCCGGTGTACGGCTCACCAACAGTTTGATGAGCGGTGGCAAACGCTTGGGCAAGGGTGGGGGCGTGTTGATGTCCGATTTCTGAAGCATGCCTTCCGCCTCCTCCATGCGTTGCTTGCAGATGCTGAGCGTGCGCTTCATGATGCGTGGCATGGTCTTGGTCTGCGAGCGGTTGCATGCACTTCGGATAGTGCCGAGCCATTTCTCCTTGTCCTCCCCATAGGTAGGCAGCACCTGGGCAATCCACGCCGGATCGTCGTTGCAAATGTAGCGCATGTGGCACGCCATGGAGAAGATGAAGTTGTTGCGCGAACCAATGTCCGGCTTTCCGCCCATTTGCTCTTCAAGCACCTCGATGATGAAATCGTAGTCCAGGTCTTCGTAGGTAGATGGAAATGAAGAATTTTCTTCCCCTTTGTCATCCAGAGGAGCATCGCGACGAAGGATCTCGGGTGCATCAACGTGTGCGCTTTGCGCTGTGTTCTCGAGATTATTCGCAAGGGGGATTCCGCCGTGTGCTCCCCCTTCGGAAGGGGGAACGGGGGATGTAGCGGCCGCTGGAGGTGCAAAAAGCCCTTCGCCAACAAAAAGCGTACTCTCCATCGGCACCATGTAGATACACCGCGCCACATCCTTCAGGGCAGGGTCGGCCTGGAAGCCAATGTCGTGGGAGAAGCGCTGCTGCGCCTCTTGCGGAGTCATGCCATTGGGCAGGGTGATGAGCACGTGCGTGCCCTTGCGTACACTCTCTTCCACGAGCAGGATTTCCCACTTGCCCGCCTGCT
>JAFYWH010000025.1 GCA_017558175.1 Bacteroidaceae bacterium | reverse complement strand
GTCTTGTCAAAAGCAAATTTCTGTTTATCCATTTTTCGTCCAATATTAAATATAGTAAAGCGCACTCGCTTTCATGCGCAAGTATTTGTTGATTGAAATGTAAGCACACATGCTTGTAATGGCCAATCCGAATACAAAGACCGCTACCATCACTATCAGCATGCTTTGGGGAGTGATAATATCGATGAGCTGAGGCTCGTATTTCACGAGCATAGCAGCCAATCCTATCAAGATAGCATCTGCCATAAGTCCGGCTAAGATACCTATCCACATATTACGTAACAGGAACGGGCGGCGGATGAATCCCCAACTGGCTCCTACCAGTTTCATGGTGTGGATCAGGAATCGTTTGGAATAGATAGCCAAACGTATAGTATTGTTTATCAGAGCAAAAGAAATGAGTGTCAACAATCCGGCCAATCCCAAAAGGAACAAACTTACCTTCTGGATGTTCCGATTTACGGAGTCGAGCAAATCTTGTGGATAGTTTATTTCCATCACTTTCTTGTTCTCAAGAATCTCCTTCTCTATCCAAGCGATACTATCTGAATTGGCATAGTTTGCATTCAGCTTTATCTCGATGGATGCCGTGAACGGATTGTAGCCCAAGAATTCGCTCGGGTCAGTTCCCATGGCTTCGGTCTGCTCCTTCAGTGCCTGTTCTTTGGAAATATATACCGATTCCTTTACGTATGCCTTTTCGTTGATGCTCTTTTGGAACTTCAAGGCTTCCGGCTCCTTCATGTCATCGCTCATCAGTACGGTAAGGCCGATGTTTTCGCGAACATAGGTCGACAGGTTGTTTGCCGAAAGTACAAAGAACACCACCATGCCCAATAGCAAAAGGACCAGCGTCGTACTGATACTGGAGGTAATGAACTGCATATTGAAAAAAGAATCTGCTTTCTTTGCCATAATTATTTCTTTCTGAATACATAAATCATGGAGCTACTACGCTCCTTTTTACCTAATGCACTGAACCATGCACAAGTTCCTGTCAGCATGCCTTTGATGAAAGAGTACTTACTTCCTTTGTATTTTTCGGTCAGCATGGATACATAGAAGGCATCGAATGGCATAGGTATTCTTTCTTCCAATATAAAACCATGCTTGGCTCCGAACTGTTGCATCACCGATGGGCGGAAGTGCCACAAGTGTCGAGGAACATCGTAAGCAGCCCACCACTCGCCATATTTCTGAGCGTCGTACGAGTCTGGATTAGGTACGGCCATAATCAGTACTCCCCTATCCTTCAGTATTTTATGGAGTGTTTCCCACATTTCGTTCAAGTGTTCCACGTGCTCCAATACATGCCACAGGGTTATTACATCGAATGCTTGGGGTTCGTAAAGAGGTAATGCCGTTTCTGCATCCACATCCAAACCGAATCGCTCTTTGGCGAAGGCTCTTGCTTGCGGACTTTTTTCGATGGCTTTCACCGTCCATTGTTTCTGTGCCATGGCATTGGCGAAATATCCGGTTCCGGTGCCGTAATCCAATAATGTACCGGTGGACATCTTCGATGCTTGTTTCACCAAGGATGCCTTGCGGGAAAGCATGAATTGGCGTACCCAATGGTACACTCTATTCATCATCCCTTTCTGTGTGTCGGAATGGGAAATGTAATCCGGAGTCTCGTAATATCTGCCAATCTTGGCTTCTACCGGCGCATTTTGTGTCATCAAGAATCCGCAATGGGCACAACGAACCACTTCGAACGTTTCGCCCGAAGCATAATGATCCGTACAAGTCAAA
Organism: Bacteroidaceae bacterium; assembly: GCA_017558175.1. Taxonomy (GTDB): domain Bacteria; phylum Bacteroidota; class Bacteroidia; order Bacteroidales; family Bacteroidaceae; genus Phocaeicola. The sequence continues at coordinate 3,467 of JAFYWH010000025.1, read as the reverse complement.
GCATGTTCCAATTGTTGTCCGCCGCACAACGGGCATGTATCTATTTTGAGTATGTCCACAATAAACCCTAATTTGCTGCAAAATAACAAATAAATTGCTTATATATGGCATTCCTTTAAGGACTTTTAAGAGTATAAATGAAAGTTGAGTCTTTTTTCTTCTTACATTTGCACCAAAATTATAAAACTTATATAAAAATGGCAGATAAGAAGTTGGTTCGCTCGGCGAATAAGAAGATTGCAGGTGTATGCGGTGGTTTGGCTGAATACTTCGGTATGGATGCTAGCATCGTTCGCATCGTATGGTTGCTTTGTGTGTTGTTTGGAGGTTTCGGTTTGTTGGCTTACCTCATCATGTGGATTGTAATGCCGGCTCAGAAGTAATCTCTTATACAGAATAGAGAAATGAAATAGGCTTGGATGATTTGTCCAAGCCTATTTTGTTTTATCCGATTCCCAATAATTCAACTTCGAAGATAAGGGTAGAGAAAGCAGGGATGCCGGCACAAGCTTTCGATCCATATCCCAATTCGTAAGGGATGTAGATGATCCATTTGTCGCCCACATGCATTTGTTGGAGGGCGAGTTGCCAACCATCAATCACATCGCAGAGGCGGAAAGCCTCGGGACAGTTCCGTTTGTAGGAGTTGTCGAATTCCTTGCCATCTATCAAGGTGCCCCGATAGTGTACGGACACGATGCTTCGGACGGTGGGAGAGGTGCTTCCGTTTCCTTGCTCCAATACCTTATAATATATGCCGCGAGGAAGGCTCATGATACCTTCCTCTGCAGACAAGTCTTTCAAGAACTGGATGTTCTGCTGTTTGTATATTTCTTTCTTACTCATTCGAATACTTCTTCACCAATTAAAGTAGCTGAACTTGAAGCGGTTACGCGTACATTCACGAAATCGCCAATGCGGTGATTGCCACGATTGAATACTACTACCTTGTTCTGTTGGGTACGGCCGAACAATTGTTCTTTCGAGCGCTTCGATACGCCTTCTACCATGACTTCGAATACCTTGCCCACATCCTTGGCATTGCTTTCGGCTGAGAGTTGGTTCTGAAGCTCGATGATTTCGTTCAAACGACGGATTTTGATTTCTTCTGAAATGTCATCCGGCAAGTGCTTCGATGCATAAGTGCCCGGGCGTTCCGAATACTTGAACATGAAAGCAGAGTCGTAACCACATTCACGCATCAAAGAAAGAGATTCCTGATGATCTTCCTCTGTTTCAGAATGATAGCCACTGAAGATGTCGGTACTCAAGCCACAATCTGGGATGATGCGACGGATAGCAGCTACACGATCCAAATACCATTCGCGGGTATATTTGCGGTTCATCAACTTCAAGATGCGAGAGCTTCCGCTTTGTACCGGAAGGTGGATGTGCTTGCATACGTTTGGTACATCGGCAATCACTTGAAGTGTTTCGTCGCTCATGTCCTTCGGATGCGAAGTGGTGAAGCGGACACGCATGTTAGGAGCAGCTTCGGCTACGGTGCGGAGAAGGGTAGGGAAGTTGATGATTTCTCCATCCTTTTCAAAACGATAAGAATTTACATTCTGTCCGAGTAGTGTTACTTCCTTGTAACCCTTTGAAGCAAGGTCAAGTACTTCATTCAGAATACTTTCTACGTCACGGCTACGCTCACGACCACGAGTATAAGGTACGATACAATAGTGGCAGAAATTGTTACAACCACGCATGATGCTCACAAAGCCTGAAATGTGGTTTCCACAGATGCGAGAAGGAATCACATCGCGATAGGTTTCGGTAGTCGAAAGCTCTACATTGATGGCTTTTTCACCAGCTTCTACCGATGCAATCAATTCTGGAAGAGAGAGATAAGCATCAGGACCTACCACGAGGTCTACATGATGATTGTCAATCAAGTCTTGCTTGGCACGTTCGGCCATGCATCCCAATACACCTACGATGAGCTGGTTCTTCTTGCCTCGCTTGGCGTTCATGGCATGGAAGAACTCCAGGCGATTGATGATTTTCTGCTCGGCATTGTCGCGGATGGAGCAAGTGTTCATGAATACCGCATCGGCTTCGTCGAGCGAATCGCATACACTATAACCTGCCATCTTCATAATCGATGCCACTACTTCACTATCGGCTACATTCATTTGGCAACCGTACGTCTCGATAAAGAGTTTCTTGTTGTCGGTCGCTGATTTAAAGTCAGCTCCCTTGTTTTCTTTTGTCATATGTTCAAATAATATTAATATCGAGTGCAAAATTAATAAATCCCAGCCTTTTAGAGAAAACGTCTCGGTGTTTTTTAAGAAATGTCGGCACGTTTTGTTATCTTTGTCCGCTTGTTTTGGAAACAGAAGTAATCATTTAAAGAAAAGAAAGGAAACTACCGTGGCAAAAGATGTCGTAATGACCCCCATGATGAAACAATACTTCGAGTTGAAGGAGAAACATCCCGATGCAGTGATGCTTTTCCGATGTGGTGACTTTTATGAAACCTATTCGGAAGATGCCGTTACGGCTGCTAATATTCTGGGCATTACGCTTACCAAGCGTGCCAATGGTCAGGCCAAGCATGTGGAGATGGCTGGTTTCCCTTTCCATGCACTTGACACTTACTTGCCGAAGCTCATCCGTGCCGGCAAGCGTGTGGCTATCTGCGACCAGTTGGAAGACCCGAAGCTGACCAAGAAATTGGTGAAGCGAGGCATCACCGAATTGGTGACTCCAGGGGTGGCGATTAACGATAATGTGCTGTCTTACAAGGAGAACAACTTCTTGGCAGCTGTACATTTCGGCAAGTCGTCTTGTGGGGTGGCTTTCCTCGATATTTCGACAGGGGAGTTCCTTACCGCCGAAGGTCCTTTCGACTATATTGACAAGCTTCTGAACAATTTCGCTCCGAAGGAAGTGCTCTTTGAACGTGGAAAACGAGGTATGTTCGAGGGTAATTTCGGTAGCAAATTCTTTACATTCGAGTTGGAAGACTGGGTGTTCAATGAGACTTCTTCAAGAGAAAAGCTTCTCAAGCATTTCGAGACCAAGAACTTGAAAGGTTTCGGTGTGGAACATCTCAAGAATGGGGTAGTGGCTTCGGGAGCCATCCTTCAATATTTGGAGATGACTCAGCACCATCAGATTGGCCATATCACCTCTCTTTCCCGAATAGAAGAGGACCGCTATGTGCGTCTCGACAAGTTCACGGTGCGAAGCCTTGAATTGTTGGGAAGCATGAACGATGGAGGCACCAGCTTGTTGGGTGTAATCGACAAGACCATCAGCCCGATGGGTGCCCGCATGCTGAAGCGTTGGGTGGTCTTCCCGTTGAAGGACGAAAAGCCTATCAACGAACGTCTTGATGTGGTGGAATTCTTCTTTCGAGACCCTGATTTCAAGGATTTTATCGAAGAAAAGCTTCACTTGATAGGCGACCTTGAACGCATCGTTTCCAAGGCTGCTGTAGGCCGTATTTCGCCTCG
>JAFYWH010000024.1 GCA_017558175.1 Bacteroidaceae bacterium | reverse complement strand
TTTCGATTATTTTCGCTTTTCATCTTGAATTCGAGTGCAAAAGTAATGTAAATCAATAAAAAACACAAAAAGAAAAGCATAAAATTCGCTTCACTCTTTGTTTATTTCAAAAAAGTCACTAATTTTGCACCCCGTTACAGATGAATAATAACATAAAATAGTATATAGCAATGAAAAGAACATTCCAACCCTCTAACAGAAAGAGAAAAAACAAGCACGGTTTCCGTGAAAGAATGGCAACAGCTAACGGTCGTCGCGTATTGGCAAGCCGTCGTGCTAAGGGTCGCAAGAAATTAACAGTATCTGATGAATACAATGGTACAACTAAGAAGTAATTCATCGGAAGCGATAAAATAAAAGAGGTAAAGCTTAATGCTTTACCTCTTTTATTTTTTTATTCTATCAACATTTCATCCAAACAAATCTGAGCTTCCTTGCCAGGACGGACATGTTGCTTCGGACAAGCTCCTGCACCTTTTAATATAATGCGCACATAACGGGCCAATCCTTCGAACTCAAAATCCATATCTTCTACAAAACGTCCTTCGCGGAAAATTTCACCTGCTTCGAAACTTCTTTCCGTTACCTTTTCATAACGAACGTCATTATCCGATAACCAAATTTCCACTTTCTCCGGCTTATGTATAGCCAAACCGAAATCGTTCAGATAACCAAACGAAACACGGCCCAACTTCTTGCGAGCGCCCACATCAAAAGTCAAGGTTATTGAGTCATTCCGTCTCCATGAAGCCCATTCACCATCCGTATCCTTCAAGCTACCGCGTACACCATTCACCAATCGTCGTTCCACGGCATTGCTTCTCAGCATGTTCTTTCCTGTAATGCTATTGAATTGAATTGGCACCACCAACGTTTTTCCAAGTTGCTTTCCATCTTTAAAGGTGGCACACTTCAAGGTCATGGATTGCTTAATTGCCCAAGGCTTTCTATATAGCATAGAATATTCATGCGGATCGCTTCCGTCCGTTGTATAACGGATTTCCGCGTCTGGGTGAAGACAACTAAGCGTTATTCTCAAATCCCCGAAGTTTGGTGTAACTTCATGCTGGACATTGTATATCGACATCGAAGGTTTGATTCCCTTCATTTCCCATCTTGCTTGATATGCTTCTATGGAAGGTACGAAACGCTCCCATCGTTTTACGATTGGAGAACTCCACAATGCTTCGGCTACAGCCCCCAATCGAGGATACAAAAGATAGTCCACATCGTCTGGACTTTCGCAAAACTCAGTCCAAAGTGCTGCTTGAATGCCCAACAAGTGTGAACGCATAGACATGGTCCAATAACGTTCTATCGGTTCATACAGATAGATATTCTTCAAGGTATTGCCTCCATTGAACGCCAAGACAGGCTCTTGCCATTGAGGACCTTGATAACGGTTGAGATACATGGTTCCTGTTGGCGCCATAATAAAATCATGACCTTGCTTACCGGCCTTTACGGCTCCATGGCCATATCCATGCCAATCGAACACAACTGCACCTTTGGATAAGTTGGCATCCATCACTTCTTCCCAACCCATCACTTTTCGCCCTTTACCACGAATATATCGGTCCATACGACGCATGAAGTATCCGAGCAAGTCCATTTCGTTATCCAAACGCTCCTTCATCATCCGTTCTCTACAAAGCGGACATTCTTCCCAATGAGTATTACGGATAGCATCGCCACCCACATGAATGTATTGCGATGGAAACAGGTCTACCACTTCATCGACAATATGTTCGAGGAAAGTGAACACCTCTTCGTTGCCGGCACAATATGCAATATTTGTATGGTCTGCACCCAATCCTGGAATTGCACCTATATATTTATCCACAACCGGACAAGCCAACAAGGGATAAGCAGACAATGCAGCATTGCTATGTCCAGGCATTGCTATTTCCGGAATCACTTCTATCTGACGATTAGTAGCATAGGCAATGATTTCCTTCATGTCTTCTTGCGTATAGAAACCACCATCCACCAAAGGTTCGCCTTGTCTGGCATTTCTTCGTTCCGGAAAAGCCTGCCCCTTACGTTCCACGTTCTTTGAGCCAATAGAAGTCAACAATGGATATTGCTTGATTTCCAAACGCCAGCCATTGTCATCGGTCAAATGCAGATGTAATTTGTTCAGTTTCAGCATCCCCATCGTATCGATGATACGGAACAAATGCTCCTTTTCAATAAAACGACGTGCCACATCCACCATCAATCCACGATAACCGAAACGAGGTTCATCCTTGATGGAAACCGAAGGAACTTGCCATGCAACACCTTCCTTCAACGAACCGCTTTCAATTTCAGATGGCAACAATTGGCGAAGTGTCTGCAAGGCATAAAAAGCACCCTTGACACCTGACGCTTTAATCCATATATTCTCAGGATTTACTTCCAACACATAAGCTTCTTCTTGCAAACTTCCGTCTTTCTGGATATGCATGTTCCCTTTCTTGCCTTTCTTCAACTTGGGGGTAAAACCTGCCGATTGAGAAAAGAGAGAAAGAAAATCTTCCGTAACCGCCTTCAAATCTTCGTCTTCTACAACCACAACCGTTTTATCTGTGAACACAAAACACCCTTCCTTCTCTTCGATGTTTACCGGATAAGGTATTAATGATACTGATTGTTTGTCAACATTTTGCGCAGCCAACGAGAAGAAAAAGAAAGAAAAAAATAATATAAATAGCTGTCTTATCATCCGTTTAAATTTTTAGTTTTGTTTCTAAGTTCCAAAGTTACGTTAAAAACCTTAATAATTAAAATATCCCAACTAACTATTTTGTTCTTTATGAGATAAATCAATAAAAGATAGGAACAAAAACGAAATTATCGTATCTTTGAGCCGTAATTTAATTAAGGTATTATATGATTTCATTGAAAAACTTCTTTTCATTCAAGAATAACCGAGCCTTTTGGCTGAATCTGATTGCAATGCCTATTGTTGTCATTGCCGCGATTTTCGGTGTGCTTCATTGGTTGGATGTTTATACCCATCACGGAGAATCCATCATAGTTCCTAATGTCAACGGACTTCCTTTGACACAAGCGGAACACGAATTGACCAAGAAGAACCTGAAAGTGATTGTGGTTGATTCCAACTATGTAAAGGGAATGCCAGCAGGAGCCATTCTGGAACAAAAGCCTGCAGGTGGAGCCAAGGTTAAAATTGGTCGAAGCATTTATCTGACTATCAATACAGGAGAAGTGCCTAAAGTTGCTATTCCTGATATCATCGACAATAGTTCTTTCCGCCAAGCCGAAGCACGTCTTCGTGCCTTAGGATTCAAATTGACAGATCCAGAATACATAGAAGGTGAAAAAGACTGGATTTATGGTGTGAAATACAACGGCAAGGAATTGACTTCAGGCGAAAAGATTCCTCGTGAAGCTGTTTTGACACTTTGTGTAGGTAGTGATGAACTGAAGGGCGACTCTATCCAAACAGACTCATTGAGACTCAATGCCGAAAAGCCAATTATAGACGAGTCGTGGTTCTAATCTCAAAAACAAACGAACATGCAAGACTTCATAGAAGACGAATTGGATGACAACTTGGACGACCTTGAGCCTATCGTCGATAATCCGGCTGAGCTGTATGAGCACTTCCGTGTTGTAGTAGATAAAGGTCAGAAACAAGTACGTATCGACAAATATTTATTCGAGCGTTTGGTTAACTCATCACGCAACCGTATCCAAAAGGCTGCGGATGCAGGATTTGTCATGGCTAATGGTAAGCCTGTAAAGAGCAGCTATAAGGTAAAACCGAACGATGTGCTGACTTTGATGCTCGACCGTCCTCGTTATGAAAACGATATCATTCCCGAAGATATCCCACTCGACGTGGTTTATGAGGATGACGACTTGATGGTCATCAACAAACCCGCAGGTTTGGTGGTTCATCCGGGATGCGGTAATTACCACGGCACTTTGGTTAATGCCATTGCTTGGCACTTGAAAGACAATCCGAAGTATGACCCAAACGATCCGCAAGTGGGATTGGTTCATCGCATCGACAAGGATACATCCGGTTTGCTCGTAGTAGCCAAGACACCAGATGCAAAAACAAGCCTTGGACTTCAGTTCTTCAACAAAACCACCAAACGAAAATATAACGCCGTGGTATGGGGAACCGTAGAAAATGATGAAGGAACCATCACTGGTAACATCGGTCGCAATCCGAAGGACCGAATGCAAATGGCCGTACTTGCCGACCCTACTCAAGGCAAACATGCCGTGACTCATTATAAAGTGTTGGAACGTTTGGGTTATGTCACCCTTGTGGAATGTGTCTTGGAAACAGGACGCACTCACCAAATCCGTGTCCACATGAAACATCTTGGACATACCTTGTTTAATGACGAACGATATGGTGGTCACGAAATCCTTAAAGGAACTCATTTTAGTAAATATAAACAATTTGTAAACAACTGCTTCGAAACTTGTCCACGTCAGGCACTTCATGCCATGACCTTAGGATTCGTCCATCCACGCACTGGCGAGGAGATGTTCTTCACCTCTCCGTTAGCAGCCGACATGGTAGAACTCATTGACAAGTGGAGAACTTATATCAGTAACAGAGAATTATGAAAAAACGTACCATAGCAATCATCGCTGGTGGAGATTCCAGCGAGCTTCCAGTGTCTTTGCGTAGTGCGCAAGGAATCTATTCTTTCATCGACAAAGAAAGATACAACCTTTACATTGTCGAAATGCAAGGCCAGCGTTGGGAAGTGGTTTTGCCAAATGGCGAAAAGACTCCAATTGACCGCAACGACTTCAGTTTTATTGAAAATGGCGAGAAGAAGAATTTCGACTTCGCTTACATCACTATTCATGGCACTCCGGGCGAAAATGGTATCTTGCAAGGTTACTTCGACTTGATTGGCATGCCTTACTCAAGTTGTAATGTTTTGGTATCGGCCATGACTTTCAACAAGTTCACTTGCAACCAATATTTGAAGGGCTTCGGCATCCGTGTATCTGAATCGATGATTCTTCGTAAGGGATTTGAAATCTTGGATGAAGAAGTTATCAACAAAGTAGGACTTCCATGTTTCATCAAGCCAAACGCAGGAGGTTCCAGCTTCGGTGTAACCAAGGTTAAGACCAAGGAAGAAATCCAACCGGCTATCGAAAAGGCTTTTGGCGAAAGCGATGAAGTAATGATTGAAGCCTTCATGAAGGGAACAGAAATCACTTGCGGATGCTACAAAACTAAAGATAAGGAAGTGGTATTCCCGATTACTGAAGTGGTGACTAGCAACGAATTCTTTGATTACGATGCCAAGTACAATGGTCAGGTAGATGAGATTACTCCGGCACGCATTCCGGAAGAAACAGCCGAACGTGTTCGCTTGTTGACTTCTGCCATCTACGATATCTTGGGTTGCGATGGCATCATTCGTATCGACTACATCATTACCGAAGGCGAAAAGGTGAACATGTTGGAAATCAACACGACTCCAGGTATGACTGCTACCAGCTTCATTCCTCAGCAGGTACGTGCAGCCGGCCTTGACATTAAGGATGTGATGACCGATATCATTGAGAACAAATTCAATTAACCTTAAATAATAAGAGCTATGAACATACCAGCTGAATTTGACGAAATTCGTCCGTATGCTCCCGAAGAGCTTCCACAAGTGTTTGAAGAACTGATTGCCGACCCTATGTTCAAGGCGGTAGTGGAAGGTGTTATGCCAGGCATTCCTTTCGATATGCTGGCAGCCCAAATGCGTCAGTGCAAAACCAACTTGGATTTCCAAAAGGCTTTCTTCTACAAGTTGTTGAAGGAACTTGTACAGAAGTGTGCCAAAGGATTGGACTTTGATTGTTCAGCCCTTCAAGATAAGTCAAAGAACTATACATTCATCTCCAACCATCGTGACATTGTGCTCGACTCGGCTTTCTTGTGCGTGCTATTGATTGAAAACGGCATGAACACTGTTGAAATCGCGATTGGCGACAACTTGTTGATTTATCCTTGGATCAAGAAAATCGTCCGCATCAACAAGTCGTTCATTGTGAAGCGTGGCTTGGGCTTGCGCGAACAGTTGAAGTCTTCTATGCTCATGTCTAGCTACATGCACTATGCCATCACACAGAAGCATGAAAACATCTGGATTGCCCAACGTCAAGGCCGTGCAAAGGACTCGAACGACCGCACTCAAGACAGCATTTTGAAGATGATGGTTATGGGTGGTGAAGGCGACATTTTCGATCGTTTGAAGGAAATGAATCTCGTTCCGTTGTCACTTTCTTATGAGTTCGATCCATGCGACTATTTGAAGGCAAAGGAAGCCCAACAGAAGCGTGATGATGCCAACTTCAAGAAGAGCGAAGGCGATGATTTGGCCAATATGCAAATCGGTATTTATGGATACAAGGGACACATCCACTTCCATACTGCTGCTTGCATCAACGACGAGTTGGATGAAATCAAGTCACGCAACCTCCCGAAGACCGAAGTCTTTACCGTTATTGCCGAATTGATTGACAAGTATATCCATCAGAACTATCGCCTCTATCCATGCAACTACATCGCTATGGATACCTTGAATGGTGAAGCGAAGTTCGCAGATAAATATACCGATGCCGACAAGGCTGAATTCGAAGCATACCTCAACAAGCAAATGGACAAGATTGACTTGCCGAACAAGGACATGGACTTCTTGCGCCACTATATGTTGACAATGTATGCCAACCCAGCCATCAATCATCTGAAAGCTATCGAAGCGTGAAAAAGCTTTTAAAAACTATATGTATCTTCCTTTCCGCCGTGCTCCTTTCAGCCTGCGGAAAGGAAGATTATGTATATCCCAACTTGATTACCGAAATGGCTTGCTTGAAAACGGATGGTAATGGAATCGGCACTCAAATCGTAACCGACCAAGGCATCGTTTGGCATTTGCAGAAAGACAATCGCCCTGATAGTTTGACCGCAGACTCCACTTATCGAATCATAAGCCGATTTGCTCCGCTCAATGAATCGGAAGCACAAGCATATGCTTTCTGGAAAGTCATCGCTCCACTTCCCAAGCCAGAAAAGGAATATGAAACTATCCATACCGATCCGGTTAGTATACAAAGTATTTGGCAAAGTGACGATTATCTGAACATGGTGTTACACATCAAAGTTAAGGATCAAGAACATGAACTTTCCTTCATCGAGAATGGCATTACAGCCAATACTGATGGTACACAGAACTTAATGCTTACTCTTTTTCATAATCGAAAAGGAGATGTAGAAGGTTTCGACCAGAAGTTCTACTTGTCCGTTCCACTTTGGCACTATCAAAACAAACTGAATAAAGGCGACCAGATCGTATTTCAACTGAATACTTATCAAGAAGGGATGACCTCCCGAACATTCATTTATTAAAACAATCTGACGTATGATTAAAACCATTTACATGATTTTCTTTGTCTGCGCTTTTTCCTTAGGCTTATGGGCTTGCGCTGGCAATAGCAAGAAGGTAGAATATAAGAACCTAACTTCTGCCCAATTTGAAGAATTGATAAAGAACCCGGAAATACAATTAGTTGATGTCCGTACTTTGGCCGAACACATGGAAGGACATATTCCTGGTAGTCTCAACATCAATGTTAAAGATGAAAATTTCGCCAGTTGCGTTGATGATTTATTGACCAAGGGTAAAGATGTGGCTGTTTATTGCCGAAGTGGAAAACGTAGCCGTACGGCTTCCGAAGTGCTTGTCAAGAAAGGTTTTAAGGTTTACAACCTCGACAAAGGAATTCTGAACTGGATAGAAGAAGGTCGAGAAATTGAGAAATAACGTTTGAAGGGCGCTTATGCGCCCTTCTTTATTATCTACCCAACCAAAGTTCAGGATTAAGTTTGGTCGTTTCTTTGCGGAGCTGGAAATGGAGTACCGGATTACCGGAAACATCCTTTTGGATAACACCAATTTCTTGGTTCGTCTTCACCTTGCTTCCCTTAGCTACAGAAACGGTAGAGAGGTTACAATATACCGAAATGTAATTGCCATGACGGATCAACACATTGCTTAAGCCATTGTATTTGAATATAGCAGATACCTCACCATCGAAAACTGCTTTTGCTTTAGCTCCTTCCTTACCACGGATATCAATACCTTTATTTTCTAGACGAACATTCTTTGTTACAGCATATTGACCATAACGACCGACAATGACATAAGGACCGGTTATAGGCATCGGGAGTTTACCCTTATTGCTTTCAAAGCTACCCGAAAGCTGACGATCTTCGCTATTCATACGGAAACTATCCACTGTTCCTTTTGTAGCAGGTTTAGTTACCTCAGCCGGTTTTTCAGGTGACTTATCACCCTTTTTAGCAGGTTCTTTCTTTGCATTCTTGCGAGCTTCTTCCTCTGCACGTTTGCGAGCCTTTTCTATTTCTTCTTCAATCAATCGGTCAATCTGGGCATTCAACTTGTTGGCTGAACGACGCTTCTTGTTGATTTCATCTTGAATACCACGTTGCTTGCGCTTCAATCCGTTGAGGATGTTTTGCTTTTCCTTTTCCTGTTTTTCGAGTTTGCGCTTCTCGTCTTCACTTTCCTTCAAAAGCTTTTCCTTTGCCACACGAGTAGTTTCCAGCTCAGCCTTCTTTGCTTCTACCTGTTTTTGCTTCCGCTCAATTTCAACGGCTTGCAAACGTTGATAATCAGCATATTCGCGAACATAACGCAAACGACGATAGGTCTGACTCAGATTCTCGGCCGAGAAAATGAACATCAGTTTCTCTTGCACAGACTTGTTACGATACAAGTATTGTACCGAGGCCTTGTACTTATCCTTCTTGTCGCTCAGTTCCCTTTGCAATGCCTTCAATTGTTTTTGCAAAGCGCTGATATCTTTATTGAGGAACTGAACATCTTTTTCGATGGCTCCAATATATTTTTTACGATCAGAAATCTGACCATTCAGCAAAGCCAGATTATCCAATTGACTCTTCACATCCTTTTTAGTAGAGCGCAACAAGGTCTCCGACTCTGCAATCTGTTGTTGCAGTTCGTTTCTTTGATTTTCCAATTCCTTGATTTTCTGCGTAGTTTGGGCAGATGCACTCCACACACACAGACAAACAAGACAAAGCAAGAGAAGTTTTTTCATTTCTTCAACAATTGTTTAAGGATGTCTTCCAGCTTAACCCTTTCGTATTTCTTGGAGACTTCCGTATGTGTTTCCCAATTCGTGTTCGTGGACAAGCGTGATAATGCCAAAGTGGCTTTTGCCGGCTTCTTGCCACCTACAAAAGTCAATCGCATATCCGTAGGGAAATGTTTTTGTTCCAATCTTTGGAATCCATCGTACTTCCAACTCAACAGATAAGGAGATTCATTCAAACCGATTCGACTTTCTTTTAACAATGCTTCGGGGGCTTGAGTCAAAAATTGATAAGTAAACTGCTTGACTTTTTTCACTTCCAGCCATACCCCTTCAGTTTCTTGTTCAATTCTAAAGGCATTGATATCACGAGGAGTCAAGTCACCCTTACCTGGCAAGAAGAGTTCGTTCAAGAACAAAGCTTGCAAAGTATGGAAATCCAAATCGGCATGAGCCAATGTCTTGAGTTCTGCAAACGAAACCTTTACATATCGTTTGTTCACACGATCAATCACCAATACACCATCGGGAGAAATCTCGGCACGAGCCACTTCTATGCCCAAGAGTGGAGCGATGGACATCTGAATCACTTCGCCTTTCTTGATACGCAAAGTGCCATTCACTTTTGTTGCTCCTTTCCCTTCCAAATCGATGGTCAACGACATTTTTGCGGTCAAGGCATCCCATGCACTTGTATTCGAAATCACGTTTTCCACGTATTCTTTCTCGCTCATTCCATCGATGAAAGAAGACTTTTTCAACGTTTTTGTCGAAGAACAGGAGGCCATGAACATAAGCATCATCACCCAACAGACTATACCGATTTTTCTACTCATTCCGCGTAATATTTCTTGTTAGCAATCTTTTTCTTCAGCAATTTCAATTCTTTCTCGTCACGGGCTTCGTTCTCGTCATCAGCCGATTCTTGAGCCAATTTCTCCGCTTGTATCCAATATTCCAATGCTTTATCCGGCTCTCCGACTTGATAATAGATGTCGCCTCCATGCTCCATTACCACCGAACTTTTATCGCCACCATTCAATATTGCTTGGTCGATATAGATACGTGCTTCCGCAAACTTACCTTTCTCGAAGAGAATCCAAGCATAGGTGTCGAGATAAGTGCTATTGGTCGACTCAGCCTTGACCGTGCGATAGCTCATTTCTTCGGCCTTGTCCAAGTCCTTTCGTTCAACCGACAGATAATAGGCATAATTGTTGAGCGCACCGATATTGTCCGGCTTGTAGACCAAAGCCGAATCGTAAGCCTCGTAAGCCTCCGCATTCATTTTCTTGATATGATACAAATCGCCCATGATGGAATAGAAATCGGACACCATGTTCTTGTCACTATTGGCATCTACCTGACGAACGCCTTTCTTGAAAACCTCCAAGGCCTCATCGTGTTGCTTCTTCTGATAATGGGCGATTCCCCAATAGTAATAGAATTCCAATGCCTCGGGCATATATTCCACGGCCGGAGCACACAAACGGATAACCTCATCGAGGTCTTCCTTGGAGATGGCGAAGCTCAACAATTGCAAACGGGCAGGCTTGTTTTCCGGGTCAATATCAACCACTTGCTGAAGCACCGGCTTTGCCTCTTCGTCCATTCGTTTGGACAGAAGATATTGGGCAGCCAACATGGCCACATCCGCATTCTCCTGCTCTTGAGCCAACATGGAATTGAAAAGTCCCACAATCTGAGTGCTATCCTTATCTCCTCTTTCCGAACGCATGATGAGCTGGCGCATGATATTCACCTTCGTGTTCGATTCTACTTTCTGATTCAAAAGCAACGAATCGAGCTGCGCCCGATAAAGGCTATCCTGACCCGTCTTATTATAATAGGTAGCCATGGAAAGCATCGCAGGAGCATATCCCGGTTCGGTAGACAAGACTTGTTGGAAAGTGGAATACGCTTCCTCTTCCTTGCCATTCTCCAGATACACATCGCCCAACATGGTGAGATAGCGCATCTCGTAAGGATATTCTTTGGCCAAGTTTTCGATTTCGGCAAATGCACGCTCGTTGTCATCCATCGCCAGATACATGCGGAACTTTTCCATGCTGATTTGTTCCGATTTGCCATCCAACTTTTCCAATCGGTCGAGTGTATGAATGACTTTTTCATAGTCCTGAGCGCGATTATAGAGATCCACCAAGGCCATCAGAGGCTCCAATCGGGATGGAAATTGCTCTACCATGTCTTCAATCACGGCAATCCCTTTCTCAGTCTCCCCCTTGCGCTGATAGTATCCGGCCAATGTCTCCTTATACCAATAATTGCCCGGCTCGGTCAGCATCGCTTTGCGCAAGAAAGACTCGCCCTTATCGGGTTGCCCCAAATACATATAGAATTTGCCCAACTCGTATAATGTAGCTGCACTTGTCGAATCTATCTCCAAGCAATGGCTATAGAGTTCGAAAGCTTCATCCAAGTTGTCTAACCCTTTCTGACGGACCGCTTCGTGGAAAAAATAATCGAACTTACGTTTTTGCTCAAACGTCAAGGCGTTTTCATTCAAACGCCTAAGCGTTTTGTCTGAAACGCCTAAGGACTTTTTCGAAGAGCCGCACGACAATAGCATGCTTGCCAAGCACAAGCATAGACAACAGAGGCTTATTTTGATTCTTAATACCTTATCCATTAAGCCATTTATTTCTTACCCGTATGTCCGAAACCGCCAGCGCCACGTTCCGTTTCATCCAACACTTCCACTTCTTGCCATTCAGCCTGTTCATGTCGGGCGATGACCATCTGAGCGATACGTTCGCCATCTTCCACCACGAAGTCTTCGGAAGAAAGATTCACCAAAATCACACAGACCTCTCCGCGATAATCCGCATCAATCGTACCCGGAGAATTCAATACGCCAATCCCCTTCTTAATGGCCAATCCGCTACGAGGGCGAACCTGTGCTTCGAATCCCTTCGGCAAAGCCATGAAAAGGCCGGTTGGCACCAGGCAACGTTGCAAAGGCTTGAGCACGATAGGTTCTTCCAAATTAGCACGAAGATCCATTCCAGCCGACTGTTCGGTGGCATATTGAGGCAATGGATGTTTTGATTTATTGATTACTTGTACTTTCATAATTTTCTTAAAAACAATAATATGGTGCGAATTTACACATTTCAACTGATTTATCGATAGGTTTTCTGTTTTTTAAGGGAAGTTTTATACTTTTGCATAGAAGTAAACAAAGAATTATGAATTGGCAACAACTTATATCGAACAAAAGATTCGGATTGGAGGAAATCCACGAAGCCCGAAAGGACGACCGCTCTGAATTCCAACGCGATTTTGACCGTCTCATCTTCTCGGCTCCCTTCCGTCGTTTGCAAAACAAGACCCAAGTATTTCCGCTTCCGGGCAGCGTCTTCGTGCATAACCGATTGACTCACAGTTTGGAAGTATCCTGCGTAGGTCGTTCCTTGGGCGACTCTATCGCCAACCGACTTATAGCCAAACATCCCGAATTGGTCAGCACTCATGTATCCGAAATCGGCGCCATCGTTTCAGCAGCTTGTTTGGCACACGATTTGGGCAATCCCCCCTTCGGGCACTCCGGTGAGAAAGCCATCTCCACCTTCTTTTCAGAAGGGAAAGGATTAGCCTTGAAATCACAACTTTCGCCGATGGAATGGGATGATTTTACACATTTCGAAGGAAATGCTAATGCCTTCCGTCTTCTGACACATCAATTTCAAGGAAGACGAAAAGGAGGTTTTGTCATGACCTACTCCACTTTGGCTTCCATCGTGAAATATCCTTACCCTTCCACCTTGGCCGGCAACAAATCCAAGTTCGGATTTTTCCTTTCCGAAGAAGAAGACTATCTGAAAATTGCTACCGAGTTGGGCATCAAGCGACTTAGCCAAGAAAACGAACCGGCCAAGTACGCCAGACATCCGCTGGTATTTTTAGTTGAAGCAGCCGACGACATCTGCTATCAAATGATGGACATCGAAGATGCTTACAAACTGAAGCTATTGACACCGCAAGAAACAAAAGATCTCTATCAACTTTACTTTGACGAGAAAAAGAAAGAAAGGGTAAAAAAAGTTTTCACCTTCGTAGCAGACGAGAACGAGCAGATTGCTTATTTGAGAGCTACGGTCATCGGTATCCTCATCAGCGAATGTACAAGAGTATTCATCGAGAACGAAGAGGCTATATTGGAAGGAAATTTCGAAGGTGCTCTCATCAATCACATCAGCCCTGCATTGAATGAAGCCTATAACCAATGCACCAAGGTGGCCGTTGAGAAAATCTATCGTTCACGAGATGTACTCGACATTGAATTGGCCGGCTTCCATGTCATCAGCACCCTCCTGGAATTGATGATTGATGCCGTACAATCACCCGAAAAGGCCTATTCAGAATTACTTATCAACCGAGTATCAAGCCAATACGATATCCACTCGCCTACTCTTTATGGAAAGATTCAAGCCGTATTGGATTACATTTCAGGCATGACCGATGTCTATGCACTCGACCTTTACCGAAAAATCAAAGGGAATAGTCTCCCTGCCGTATAAAGATGAAGAAAGGCTACCCTCAAGGTAGCCTTTTATCGTATCATATTAAGATTCATTTGATTAGAATTCCGAATTTGCTTCTGATGCTATGTCCGACACTTCCGGATTTTGAGCTACAAAAGAATCGATGTGACGCAAGCGTTTTTCTTCCAAAATCTCATCTACCGTAATCAAGATTCCTGTTTCTTCCACGTCGCCAAATTCATAGTTAATGGCTGTTCCAAACATACGCATGGTTGGAGACAAGCCCATGTAAGCATTTACCAATGGAGGAATATTGTATCCCAACTTACGGACTTCAGTATTCAAGATGCGATAATCGTCTTTAAATGACTCGCAACAGAACAATTCTTCCAACATATTTGGATCTGCTTCCAATTCCAAAGGTTGCATAGGAGTAACCAACTTGTCGGCATCTGCAAAATGCTTGTTCAAGAAATAAAGAATCATGTCACGCCCCTTGCGATGATAACTAGGATACATGGTCATCTTACCGAAGAAATACTTCACGTTTGGCTTGATCACCGTCAAAGCTCCGAGACCATCCCACAGATTGTCCAAAGCGAAGAGACCTTTTGCTCCGGCACGGCTCGACTGATATTCCAAAGTTACAAACGAACGACCCAATTCGATGGTATAAGGCAAGTATTCATTCAAGAATTTCTCCGAGAAATCGAACATGTGAGATGTAGCCAAAACCGGTTTGCCATGCTCATCCATTTCTACATCATTACCCAACAGATAACGATAACCGCCCAAGATTTCTTCTGCTTCCGGATTCCAAACCACCAATTGCTTGTAAGGGTTCGGCATGATATCGTATTCGTCGATGTCCATCGACTTACCTGTTCCTCCTCCAGCTGCACGGAAGGCTATTTCACGCAAGCGACCGATTTCTTTCATGACATTCGGCGCATTGTGTGCGGTCACCACATAAATTTCATTATGGCTCTTGTTGGTTAAGCGCAAGAGTCTTTCTTGCGTCAACTCAGACTTCAGCACTTCCTTGCTTATCGGAGCAATAATTTCTTCCATATATGTTTTTCTTTTGTACAGATTATAGTTTATACACCACATTCTTGACGAATTGCGCCCATTGAGACGGTGTCTTCGATTTGTCGAAGGTTTGCCAAGAAATTGGTTTACCAATGGTCAGTGTAAAAGTCTTATGGCGGTTCTTCAGCATCTCGTCCGCAAGATATAGCATGGCGATGTTTACCTTCAATCCCAGGAACTTACAGATGTTTGCCAAGTTGTAAAAGAAGTCCGAGTTGCGACCTTCGAAATGCATTGGAACCACATCGCGTTGCGTTTCTACACTCTTCACGACGAATGTCTTCTTCCACTCCAAATCCTTGATTACTCCGTTCTGACGACGGGAACAAAGTCCGGCAGGGAACATGATGAGATGATTCTCCGACTTGAATCCGGCTTCTACCATTCGAGGGAAATCGCGCGATTGGGAACCGGTCTTGTTCACCGGGATACATAATGGAGCCAATCCGCGGAGGTTCATAAGCAAGTCATTCACCAGATAACGGACATTGCCATCGTACTTCTTTCCCAAGATGTATCCCAAAGAGATACCGTCTTGTCCACCCAACGGATGGTTGCAAACGAACGTGCATCGGCCTTCTTCCGGAAGATTCTCCAAGCCTTTCACTTCGACCTTGCAATCCAAGAATTCCATGCAGGCTTCCAAGAAATCGACCCCTTCCTTGCCATTCACTTCACGCAAGAACACATTCAGTTCGTCTTGATGAACGATGCGCTTCAAGTAAGACACCAAGAAACCTGGAACGTACTTATATTTCGCTCCCAGTTTTCCCTTCAGGATTTTCTCTATGTCAATTAAAAATAAAGAATCGTCTGCCATTTTACTAAAACTTTTCCATGCAAAGGTAATTTTTCTTTTTTTTAATCTTTGCTATTTATCGAAGAAAAATCAGCTTTTTACGCCAAAAAGAAACATTTTCGGCATTTATGCGCCAAGCCAAAAGTCCGTTTTGCACAAAAAGCAAGCAAATGAGCAACACGACAAAAAGTAATTAACAACCTGTTGAAAACTTCTAAAAAGATTTTTATCGAAACATAGTGGGGAATAGTGGGGAATTGTGTAACTTTACGCACTAATTCGTAATATATAAGGTATAGCATGAGATTTTTAGGCAATTCGGAAGCAAAGACAGACATCAAGGGACGGATTTTCCTGCCCGCCATGTTCCGCAAACAGCTGCAAGCAGCTGCCGAGGAATGCCTCATCATGCGGAAAGATACCTACCAAGACTGCTTGGTGCTCTATCCGGAGAGTGCATGGAACGCACAGATGAACGAGCTACGAAGCCGATTGGACAATTGGAATCCGAAACACCAAATGATTTTCCGCCAATTCGTATCCGATGTGGAAATCATTACACTGGACAGCAACGGGCGTTTCCTGATTCCGAAACGATACCTGAAACTCGCACACATAGACCAGGAGGTTCGCATCATCGGTATGGACAACACGATAGAAATCTGGTCGAAGGAATTGGCCGACAAGCCTTTCATGAGTCCCGAAGATTTCGGACGCGAACTGGAAGCCATCATGGGAGCCTCGGCACGTTTGGAATAAAACGCCTCGAGGTTTTAAGTAAAACGAACCCGCGTTTTCAAAAAACGCCGTCACATATTTTAGAACACATATCTATGGAAGAATTGACATATCATGTACCCGTGCTTCTGAACGAAAGCATCGAAGGAATGAATTTACAACCGGAAGGCATCTATGTGGATGTAACCTTCGGAGGTGGCGGACACTCGAAAGAGATTCTTCGCCAAGGAGACAGTTCCATCCGTCTGTTCAGCTTTGACCAGGACGAGGATGCGGAACAAAACATCGTGAACGACAATCGCTTCACCTTCGTGCGAAGCAATTTCCGATACTTGTACAACTTCCTCCGCTATCATGGAGTGGAGCAAGTAGATGCCATCCTTGCCGACTTGGGAGTGTCTTCGCATCACTTCGACGATTCGGAAAGAGGTTTCTCCTTCCGCTTCGACGGAAAGCTGGACATGCGAATGAACAAGCGTGCCGGCATGACCGCAGCCGATGTGGTGAACACTTACGATGAAGAGCGATTGGCAGACATCTTCTACCTCTATGGTGAATTGAAGAATAGCCGAAAGTTGGCCTCAGCCATCGCCAAGGCACGAAGCAACAAGCAGATTGTCACCATCGGCGACTTCTTGGATATCGTGAAGCCAATGTTCGGTAGGGAACGCGAGAAGAAAGAGCTGGCTAAAGTCTTCCAAGCACTTCGCATCGAAGTGAACCAAGAAATGGAAGCACTGAAAGAGATGCTCTATGCCGCAACCGAGGCCTTGAAACCGGGAGGAAGACTAGTGGTCATCACCTATCACTCGTTGGAAGACCGCATGGTAAAGAACATCATGAAGACCGGAAACATCGAAGGAAAGTCAGAACAAGACTTCTTTGGAAACGTTCAGACACCTTTCCGCTTGGTGAACAACAAGGTTATCGTAGCCAGCGAAGAAGAAGTTGCCAGAAACCCACGCTCACGAAGCGCCAAACTAAGAATTGCAGAAAAGAAATAAAGATATGAAGGAACAGAGCCCGAATAAACAGAAAAAACAAAAAGGAAACGAAGCACCGAATCACATGTCCCTGAAGAACATTCTCGGTGGTGACATCTTGGCCAATGACTTTTTCAAGAGACAGACCAGCCTCTTGATTCTGATTATGGTTCTGACCATCCTGTATATCGACAACCGATACACGAGCCAACAGGAGCTGATTGAGATCGACCGATTGAAGAAAGAGCTGACGGACATCAAGTACGATGCACTCACCCGTTCCTCGGAGCTGATGGAAAAGAGCCGTCAATCACGTATCGAAGAATATATATCAACAGGAGACAGTCCGTTGGAGACATCGACCAACCGACCATACCTCATTAAAAAAGACTAAAACAAATGGCACCAATATCAAAAAAAATAATGACTCGCTACTCCTTCATCATACTCGTTATGGTGTTGGTAGGCCTTGCTATTGTCGTCAAAGCCGGTGTCATCATGTTTGCCGAAAGACAATACTGGCACGATGTGGCCGACCGATTCGTGAAAGAAGAAGTTCCCCTCATCCCCAACCGAGGCAACATCATCTCATCCGACGGACAACTCATGGCCAGCAGCTTGCCCGAGTACAAGATATACATGGACTTCAAGGCCGGTGGCGAACTGAAGGACTCGTTGCTGATGGATAGTATAGACTTTATCTGCGAAGGACTTCATCAGATATTCCCAGATAAGAGCAAAGCCGAGTTCAAGTCACACATCTTGAAAGGAAGAAAGAAAGGTAGCCGAAACTATTTGCTCTATCCGAAGCGTATCTCCTACATCCAATGCAAGGAAGTAGAGCGATTGCCCGTCTTCAAATGGAGCAAATATCGTGGAGGATTCCACAAACTAGAATTCAATCGACGCAAGAAACCTTTCGGCTCATTGGCGATGCGTACCTTGGGAGACATGTATTCTGATGTAACTTTAGGCGCCAAGAACGGACTGGAGTTGCAATACGATTCTGTATTGAAGGGCAAGGAAGGGGTTAGCCACCGTCAGAAGGTCATGAACAAGTATCTGAATATCACCGACATTCCACCGGTAGACGGATGCGACATCATCACCACCATTGATGTAGGCATGCAAGATATTGCCGAAAAAGCATTGGTCGACCAGTTGAAAGAAATCAATGGTAACGTAGGTGTAGCTATCATCATGGAAGTAAAGACCGGCGATGTCAAGGCTATCGTAAACATGACCAAAGGAAACGATGGTATCTTCCGCGAAGTCAAGAACAATGCCGTGTCGGACATGATGGAACCGGGTTCTACCTTCAAGACTGCCTCTATCATGGTAGCTTTGGAAGACGGATACATCACCCCCGACCAATTGGTAGACACCAAGAACGGGGTATACATGATGCATGGCCGCCCCATGAAAGACCACAACTGGACACGAGGCGGTTATGGTGTAATCGACATCACAAAGGTATTGATGGTATCATCAAACATTGGCGTATCCAGAGTGATTGATGAGAACTACCAGAACCAACCAGAGAAATTCGTCGAAGGTCTATATAAGTTAGGTTTGGCAACACCATTGAACTTGGACATTCCGGGTGCGGCCAAGAAACCAAACATCCGTAAGCCGACCAAAGAAAATTGGTATAAGACAGCCTTACCATGGATGTCCATCGGTTATGAAACACAGGTTCCTCCAATGAACACTTTGGCATTCTACAATGCCATTGCCAACAACGGAGTCATGGTGAAACCTAAGTTCGTGAAGTCTATCGTGAAAGACGGACAAGTCATCGAAGAAACACCAACGGAAGTATTGAATCCGGCTATTGCTTCACCAAAGACTATCGAACAGATACAAACCATCTTGGAGAAAGTAGTAAGTGAAGGATTGGGTAAACCGGCAGGTTCCAAGCAGTTCCACGTATCGGGAAAGACAGGGACCGCTCAAGTATCCAAAGGATCAGGCGGTTACAAGAATGGTACCATGCAATACTTGGTCAGCTTCTGTGGATACTTCCCATCGGAAGCACCAAAATATAGTTGTATCGTTGCTATTCAGAAATCAGGACTTCCTGCTTCGGGTGGTTTGATGGCCGGTAGCGTATTCAGCGAAATTGCCGAACGCGTCTATGCCAAGCATTTGGCACAAGACTTGAAGGAAGCCAAAGATTCAACTGCCGTTTTGACTCCTGATGTGAAGCATGGCAACATGGCATCTGCCCAATATATATTGGATGCAATAGATGTAGAGACCATAACTACCGAACGTTACGACAAGAACAAGCCATCGTGGGGAAATGTAACACATAACCCTAACCAAAACATTACACTTATCTCCAACGAGGTTAGCGACAAAAAAGTCCCAAGAGTGATTGGCATGGGTGCAAAGGACGCCGTTTATCTTTTGGAAAGTTTGGGATTGAGAGTGTATCTATCCGGCATGGGTAAAGTGAAGAGCCAAAGTATTCCTCCAGGAAACACTTTGCAGAAGGGAAAAACAATTCAATTGAAACTACAATAAAATAGAGAAAGAATGAAACTGGAAGACATTATAAAAGGTATAAATGTAGTAGAGATCTTGGGCAATAAGAGCCCTGAGATTTCGGACATCCATATCGACTCACGCAAAGTGGAAACCGGACATTTGTTTGTAGCCGTGAAAGGTACACAAACCGATGGACATACTTACATTGACAAAGCTATTGAAAAGGGAGCCTCAGCCATCGTATGCGAAACACTCCCGACAAGCATTAATCCTGATGTGACATACATCAAGGTGAACGATTCGGAAGATTGTGTAGGTAAATTGGCCACTACATTCTATGGCGACCCGACATCGAAATTGGAACTGATTGGTGTAACAGGAACCAATGGTAAAACCACCATTGCTACCTTATTATATAATATGTTCCGTAAATTCGGTTATAAGGTCGGTTTGATTTCAACCGTTTGCAATTACATCGACGATGAAGCCATCCCTACCGAACATACCACACCGGACCCTATCACTTTGAACAAGTTGTTGGGACGCATGGCTGATGAAGGTTGCAAATATGCATTTATGGAAGTAAGTTCTCACTCCGTTGCACAGAAGCGCATCGGTGGCTTGAAGTTTGCAGGAGGTATCTTTACCAACTTGACTCGCGACCATTTGGATTATCACCAAACCGTCGACAATTACTTGAAAGCTAAGAAGGCCTTCTTCGACAATTTGCCAAAGACAGCTTTCGCCTTGACTAATTTGGATGACAAGAACGGCATGGTAATGGTTCAAAACACCAAAGCTAAGGTTTGCTCTTATTCATTGCGAAACATCTGCGATTTCAAGGGCAAAGTATTGGAAGACGGATTCGAAGGTATGTTATTGGATATCAACAATGTGGAAGTAAACGTTCAATTCATCGGACGATTCAATGCATCCAACTTGTTGGCCGTATACGGAACCGCTTGTCTTTTAGGCAAAAAGCCAGAAGATGTATTGTTGGCCTTGAGCATCCTCCAACCGGTTTCTGGTCGATTCGATGCTCTTCGCTCACCAAGAGGATATAGCGCCATCGTGGATTATGCCCACACTCCTGATGCTTTGGTGAATGTACTTAACACCATTCAGGAAGTATTGAACGGAAAAGGCAATGTCATCACCGTAGTAGGAGCCGGTGGAAACCGAGATAAGGGCAAACGACCAATCATGGCTCAAGAAGCGGTGAAGCAAAGCGACAAAGTGATTATCACATCCGACAATCCTCGTTTTGAAGAACCACAAGACATCATTAACGATATGTTGGCAGGCCTAACCAAGGAAGACATGCGAAAAGTCATCAGCATTGTCGACCGTAAAGAAGCCATCAAGACTGCCTGTATGTTGGCACAACCCGGTGATGCAATCCTCGTAGCTGGTAAAGGCCACGAGAACTATCAGGATATTAAGGGAACGAAATATCATTTTGATGACAAAGAGGTAATTAGAGAAATATTTGCAAACGAATAATCTACAAGCATGTTATACTATTTATTTGAATACTTAGAAAAGTGTGATTTCCCCGGAGCCAGAATGTTCGGATATGTATCCTTCCGCTCATTGATGGCCATCATATTGGCATTGCTGATATCAACCATCTTCGGTGAATACTTCATCAACTTATTGAAGAAGAAACAAATTACGGAAGTTCAACGCGATGCTTCTATCGACCCTTTCAATGTCAACAAGAAAGGCGTACCAACCATGGGAGGTATCATTATCATCTTTGCCACATTGGTTCCTTGTCTTCTTTTAGGCAAGCTACACAATGTATACATGATATTGATGCTCATTACTACCATTTGGCTCGGAACATTGGGTTTCTTGGACGACTACATCAAGACTTTCAAGAAAGACAAAGAAGGTTTGCATGGAAAGTTCAAGATTATCGGCCAGGTAGGTTTAGGTTTGATTGTCGGATTGACTCTTTATCTTAGCCCTAACGTCGTGATTCGCGAGAACGTGGAAATTCAAAAAGGCGGTGAAATTGTGGAAGTTATCCACAAGGCACAAGACGAAAAGTCTACCAAGACTACGATTCCTTTCTTCAAGAACAATAATTTGGATTACGCCGATGTAGTAGGTTTCATGGGTGAACATGCCCAAACCGCCGGTTGGATTCTCTTTGTCCTGATAACCATCTTTGTAGTAACTGCCGTATCCAACGGAGCCAACTTGAACGATGGTATGGATGGTATGGCAGCCGGAAACTCTGCCATCATAGGTCTAACGCTAGGGATATTAGCATACGTATCGAGTCACATCGAATATGCCAGCTACTTGAACATTATGTTTATCCCAGGAAGCGAAGAACTGGTAATCTTTATCTGCGCTTTCATCGGTGCATTGATCGGATTCTTGTGGTACAACGCCTTCCCGGCACAAGTATTTATGGGAGATACCGGTAGCTTGACTATCGGTGGTATCATTGCCGTATTTGCCATTATCATCCACAAGGAATTGCTCATTCCTATTCTTTGCGGTATCTTTTTGGTAGAAAACTTGTCGGTTATCTTACAAGTAAAATACTTCCAAGCCGGAAAGAAAAAAGGCAAGAAGCAACGCATATTCAAGCGTACGCCTATTCACGACCATTTCCGTATTACAGCGGCACAATTGGATCCTGAATGTAGCTATTTGCTAACCAAGCCAACCAATGTATTTCATGAATCCAAGATTACAGTACGTTTCTGGATCATTACCATTATATTGGCTGCAATAACCATTATTACACTTAAAATCAGATAAAGACTATGGCCAAGAGAATTGTCATATTAGGAGCAGGAGAAAGCGGAGCGGGTGCTGCGGTTTTAGCTAAAAAACAAGGGTTCGACACTTTTGTTTCAGATATGTCTGCCATTAAAGATAAGTACAAGAAGATGTTGGACGAGTATGGTATCCTTTGGGAAGAAGGAAAACATACAGAAGAACTGATTTTGAATGCGGATGAAGTCATCAAGAGCCCAGGTATTCCTAATGAAGCTCCGATGATTCAAAAACTATTGGCACAAGGTACACCTATTATTTCTGAAATCGAATTTGCCGGTAGATATACCAATGCCAAAATGATTTGTATTACTGGTAGTAATGGTAAGACCACCACTACGTCCTTGATTTATCATATTTTCAAGAAAGCCGGATTGAATGTTGGTTTGGCTGGAAATATCGGTCAAAGTTTGGCTTATCAAGTTGCCGAATGCAATTACGATTACTATGTTATCGAGTTGAGCAGTTTCCAATTGGACAACATGTACAACTTCCGTGCGAACATTGCCGTATTGATGAACATTACTCCTGACCATTTGGACAGATACGATCACGACATGCAAAACTATGTGGATGCCAAGTTCCGTATCCTCCAAAATCAGACACAGGAAGATGCTTTCATCTTCTGGAATGATGACCCTATCATTCAAAAAGAATTGCACAAGTATGGCATCCATGGTCAATACTATCCTTTTGCCGAAAAGAAGAATGAAGAAACCGCTGCTTATATTGAAAACAAGCAGGTACACTTCACTCAACCGATTGCATTCAACATGGAACAAGAAGAATTGGCTTTGACTGGCACACATAATTTGTTCAATTCCATGGCTGCTGGTATCTCAGCCAATTTGGCGGGTATCCGCAAGGAATGTATCCGCGAAGCCTTGAGCGATTTCGAAGGAGTAGAACACCGTTTGGAAAAGGTTTGTCGTGTAAGAGGAGTCGATTACATCAACGACTCTAAGGCAACCAACGTTAACTCTTGCTGGTATGCTTTGCAAAGCATGAAGACCAAGACCATTTTGATTCTTGGCGGTAAGGATAAAGGCAATGATTATTCAGAAATAGCTGAATTGGTGAAAGAAAAGTGTGTAGGACTCATCTATATGGGCCTCCACAACGAAAAGTTACATGACTTTTTCGATGGTTTCGGTATCCCTGTAGCCGATGTTCAAAGCATGGAAGATGCTGTAAATGCAGCCTATAAAATGGCCAAGAAGGGTGAAACCGTTTTGTTGAGTCCATGTTGCGCAAGCTTCGACCTATTCAAGAGCTATGAAGATCGTGGCAAACAATTCAAGAAGTGTGTCAGAAATCTATAAAGAAGAGAGATGGATTTAATCAAAGATTTATTCAAAGGCGACAAAGTCATCTGGATTATCTTCCTGTTTCTTTGTTTAATTTCCGTGGTGGAAGTGTTCAGTGCAGCCAGTACACTGACCTATAAGAGCGGAGACCATTGGGGACCTATCACTCAGCATAGCGTCATCTTGATGGTAGGAGCTTTTATTGTCGTATTGGTACACAACATTCCATGCAAATGGTTCAGCGTATTGCCTTTCTTCTTGTTACCCGTTTCCTGCGTCCTTTTGATGTTCGTAATGGGAATGGGTATCATTACGGGAGACCGTGTAAACGGGGCTTCACGCTGGATGACTTTCGCCGGTGTTCAATTCCAGCCTTCCGAATTGGCTAAAATGGCGGTGATTATTGTCACGGCCTACATTCTGTCTAAATTCCAGGAAGAAGATGGAGCACACCCGAAAGCATTCAAATACATTATGTGGATTACCGGCATTGTATTTGTTCTGATCGCTCCTGAAAATGGTTCTACCGCAGCCCTGTTGGCCGGAGTAGTCTTTCTGATGATGCTTATCGGACGCGTTCCTTGGAAGCAAATAGGAAGATTGATCGGTATTGTCGGTGTAACTTTAGGACTTTTGATTGGAGTCATCGTTGCCATCCCTCCTAAAGTATACGAAAATGTACCGGGTACTCACCGCTTTTCTACTTGGCAAAGCCGTATCAAAGGATTTGCAGAAGACAAGGGTGCCGTTCCTGCAGCTAAATTCGATATCGACAAGGACGCACAGGTTGCCCATGCAAACATCGCTATTGCAACCAGTAACATTATCGGCAAGATGCCTGGAAATAGCGTACAACGCGACTTCCTTTCGCAAGCGTTTTCCGACTTTATCTTTGCCATCGTCATCGAAGAATTGGGGTTATTAGGAGGAGCATTCATCGTCATGCTGTACCTATGGCTACTGATTCGAGCCGGAAGAATAGCCAAACGGTGCGAAAAGACATTCCCTGCTTTTTTGGTAATGGGCATTGCCTTACTACTAGTTTCACAAGCCATGCTGAATATGATGGTTGCAGTAGGACTCTTCCCTGTTACCGGTCAGCCATTACCACTAATCAGTAAAGGGGGTACTTCTACACTGATCAATTGCGCCTACATTGGCATGATATTGAGTGTTAGCCGATATGTGGCCGAGAAAGAAGAACAACGCCAGCAAGAGCTATTGCAAGCTAACGAAGAAAAACTGCAAGCAGCCGCACAAGCACTTGTTCTTCAAGCCAAAGAAATGGTCAGTGCTGAAAACGAAGATGAAGAGTTAGCAGCTGAAGCTTTACAAGCCGTACAAGCATACGATGCTACCGAAAAACAAATTAAACAAGAAAACGGAGTTTAACAATAATAATTATCTTCATCCTGAGGATTTTAAACATATATTCCTAACTTTGCAAACTGAAGAAAGAGAGGAGCATTATGAAAAAGAACTTAAGAATCATTATTAGCGGAGGTGGCACAGGTGGACATATTTTCCCTGCCGTATCCATCGCAAACGCCATCAAGGAGTTACGCCCAGATACAGACATCTTGTTCGTGGGTGCTGAAGGACGTATGGAAATGCATCGTGTACCTGCCGCTGGATATCCTATAAAAGGTCTTCCCGTAGCAGGATTCGACCGCAAGAACTTGTTAAAGAATATACCTGTACTTATCAAGTTGTTCAAGAGCCAACGCTTGGCACGAAAGATTGTCAAAGATTTCGGTCCTCATGCAGCAGTTGGCGTAGGAGGTTACGCTAGCGGACCGACATTGAAAGTAGCCGGAAGTATGGGTATTCCTACCTTGCTTCAAGAACAAAACTCATATGCAGGTGTAACCAACAAATTGTTGGCTAAGGATGCCAAGAAGATATGCGTTGCTTACGAAGGTATGGAACGTTTCTTCGACAAGGACAAGATTATCCTTACTGGTAACCCTGTCCGTCAGGGGTTGCGCAATCATCAAACCACCCGAGAAGAAGCGATTGCATCATTCGGTTTAGACCCGGACAAGCGTACCGTACTTATCTTGGGAGGTAGCTTGGGAGCACGGACCATCAACCAATGCTTGATGAACCATTTGGATAAAGTAAAAACATCGGGGGTGCAATTCATTTGGCAAACAGGTAAAATCTACATCGATGAAGCACGAGCAGCCGTAGCACAAGCAGGAGAACTCCCGATGCTACATGTCACCGACTTCATCAGCGATATGGCAACCGCTTATAGTGCTGCTGATTTGGTGATCAGCCGTGCTGGTGCCGGTTCTATTTCTGAATTCTGTTTACTTCAGAAGCCGGTCATTTTGGTTCCATCACCGAATGTATCTGAAGACCATCAAACAAAGAACGCATTGGCCTTGGTCAACAAGAATGCGGCCCTTTATGTGAAAGACGCAGAAGCCAACGACCAATTGCTTGACAAAGCCATCGATGCAGTCAACCAACCGGAACTATTGAAGAATTTAAGTAAGAATATAGCTGAGTTAGCGTTTACCGACTCTGCCAATGTCATTGCCAAGGAAGTAATCAAGCTAGCTGAAAAATATAAGGAAGAACATGGATGTTAATACACTGAAATCCGTTTATTTCATCGGTGCCGGAGGCATCGGCATGAGTGCATTAGTACGCTACTTCTTGTCGAAAGGTAAGAAAGTGGGCGGATACGACCGTACACCTAGCGACCTGACTGCAACTTTGATTGAAGAAGGTGCTCAAATCCATTACGAAGAAGCGGTAGAAAACATTCCTTCTGACTTTTCGGATGCCACATCGACTTTGGTTGTCTATACAGCAGCCATGCCTGAAAACCATGTTTTGCTCCAATATTTCCGCAATAATGGATTTACCATCTATAAACGAGCACAGGTATTGGGCATGCTCACCCGTTCCAGTAAAGGACTTTGTGCAGCCGGAACCCATGGTAAGACCACTACATCTACCATGGCTGCCCATCTGTTGCACCAGTCACACGTTGGCTGTGATGCCTTCTTGGGTGGTATTTCGAAGAACTACGAAACTAACTTGTTGTTGTCCGACAGCAGCGAATATGTAGTGATTGAAGCCGATGAGTTCGACCGTTCTTTCCATTGGCTTACTCCATATGCTACGGTTATTACCGCTACTGATGCTGACCATTTGGACATCTATGGAACAGAAGAAGCCTATCTTGAAAGCTTCAGTCACTATACATCACTCATCCAACCAGGAGGTGCACTCATCATGCGTCATGGTATCACCCTGAATCCACGTTTACAAGAAGGTGTACGCTTATATACCTATTCTACTAACGAAGGCGACTTCCATGCCGAAAACATCCGCATTGGAGGAGGAGAAATTTTCTTCGACTATGTTTCTCCATTAGGAAATATCAAGGATATCCAACTGGGCGTACCTGTAGCTATTAATATTGAAAATGGTATTGCAGCCATGGCTTTAGCTCAATTGAGCGGTGCTACCGACGAAGAGATTAAAGCAGCTATGGCTTCCTTCAAGGGCATCGACCGTCGTTTCGATTTCAAGTTGAAGACAGACAAGGTGGTCTATTTGAGCGATTATGCACACCATCCGGAAGAAATCAAGCAAAGTATTCTTTCCATGCGTGCCTTGTATGGCGACAAGAAGCTTACTGGTGTCTTCCAACCTCACTTGTATACCCGTACACGAGATTTCTATCAGGAGTTTGCCCAAAGCCTTTCGTTGTTGGACGAAGTGATATTGACAGACATCTATCCTGCTCGTGAACTCCCGATTGAAGGCGTTAGCAGCCAGCTGATATACGACCACATGCGTACAGATATGGAAAAGACTTTGTGCAAGAAAGAGGACGTTTTAGATATATTGGCCAACAAAAACATAGAAGTATTAATCACATTGGGTGCTGGAGACATAGAAAACTATGCTCCTCAAATCTGCGAAATATTGAATAAAAAATGCTGAAAAAAATCTTCGTATTCCTATTTTTGATACTGATTTCCATCTATCTGGTGATAGCGGTTACAGTATTGAATGGCAAGCCTACCGAACAGACTTGCTCCGGTATGGAATTGGTCATCAATGACAGTATCGACTATGGTTTCATCAGCAAACGAGAAGTGCTTCGGCTCTTGAACAACAAGAAGCTCTCTCCTATCGGTAAAAACATAAGCGATATCAATATCCGACAATTGGAAGACGAACTGAAGCAACATCCACTTATAGGAAATGCCGAATGTTACCACACACCAGGCAATCGTATCGGTATTGAAATTACCCAACGTATACCTATCCTCCGTGTGATGGCAGCTAATGGCGAGCACTACTACATTGACGATGAAGGTAGGACCATGCCTATTCCCAATAGTGCAGCCAATGTAGCCATTGTTACGGGATATGTGGACAAGGCTTTTGCTACCAAGGAACTATACGAATTCGGCATGTTCCTTCAGCAAAATCCGTTGTGGAAGGCACAGATTCAGCAAATCAATGTGACACCAGCCAAAGAACTGGAGTTGGTTCCACAAGTAGGAGACCACATCATCTTCCTTGGCAAGCCTAACAATTACGAGAAAAAGTTTGAAAGGTTGAAAACCTTTTATAAAAAAGGCTTGAACGAAATCGGTTGGAACAAGTACAGCCGCATCAGCCTTGAATTTGAGAATCAGATTATTTGTACCAAAAAAGAGAAGTAAGATATGGCAGTAACAGATTTTATTGTAGCGATTGAGCTGGGATCGTCCAAGATTTCCGGCATTGCAGGGAAAAAGCTTCCTGACGGGAGCATACAGGTACTGGCAACAGCCAGCGAAAACGCTTCCGGCTGCATTCGGAAGGGGGTGATTTATAATCTGGACAAAACCACCCAAAGCCTTACTTCGATTATCAAGAAACTGGAATCGACTTTAAAGGCTTCGATTGGTAAAGTATATATAGGTATGGGCGGACAGTCTTTGCGCACCATCCGCAATACCGAAGTCCGC
Source organism: Bacteroidaceae bacterium (assembly GCA_017558175.1). Taxonomy (GTDB): domain Bacteria; phylum Bacteroidota; class Bacteroidia; order Bacteroidales; family Bacteroidaceae; genus Phocaeicola. Next base: position 404 of record JAFYWH010000024.1, on the reverse strand, counting down.
CACATGGACGAAGAAACAAAGATTTCACAAGAATTGATTGACTCACTGAAGGACAGCAACCGTGCCGTGCCTATCGTGGGTTACCAAATATTGGGTGTTGCTCCTCAGGAATACAAAGTGGGCAACGACCTCATTATAGAACCGGTAGGTGTACAGACCGACCACATCGAAGCACGCTTCCTTAACATCATTGCCCGCAAGAATGTGAAGGAAAACGTAACCAAGTGCTGTGACTTGGTGCCCATCGAAATTGCTGAAGATGCAGAAGACCTCATTGCTCCTCTCGCTTTGGCTGATGCCGTACTGACCAGCAGCGAAAAGCGTTCGGGATGTGTATTGGTAGATTTTGGTGCAGATACAACCACCGTATCGGTGTATAAGAACAACATTCTCCGTCATTTGGC
>JAFYWH010000023.1 GCA_017558175.1 Bacteroidaceae bacterium | reverse complement strand
TCAAGGAAGGACGTATGTGGATAGATAGTCTGGATATGAGAGCAGACTATACAACTCCCCATATCCTTATCAACGAAACCGCCAAGAAAGTGTATGGCATTAAGGACATCTCAACAGAAACCTTAGAACCAAGAACCGGTCCTAAACGGAACTATAAAATCATTGGAGTCATCGGCGACTTCCAAGTGCGTCACCTTTCGCAAAAGCCATTCCCATTGGTCTGTTGTTTCGAAAGTGAAGAATATTATACGAATCGTATGGACGGAAAAGTTTACATCAAGTTCCATCCTGCCAACAAGCAGCCATTGATAGACTATATGACGGAAGTGCATCGGGAAGTGATGGGCGAAGGCGAGTTTGAATATACCTTCCTGGAAAATGAAATCGAGAAGCTTTATGCGGAAGATTACCGCACTGCCTTCATCTATTCCATCTTTGCCCTCATCGCCTTGCTCATTTCTTGCTTGGGACTTTACGGCATCTCGTTGTACGATGTGCGCCAACGCTACCGTGAAATAGCCCTCCGAAAGGTACATGGTGCTACGCTTCGCGACTTGTTGGTATTATTGACAAAAAGGTATGCCTATCTGCTGATAGCCTCTTTCGTGATTTCCATCCCTATGAGTTATGCGGCTATCCGATATTACTTGCAGGACTTCGCTTATCAGGAACCTGTTTCGTGGTGGATATTTGTAATCTCGGCTATCATTACCACAGGCATATCGTATGTCACCTTGATTGGACATACCATCAAGGCGGCAAACATCAATCCGGCTTTGGTGATGAAGAGGGAATGACAAAATAGAATAAATAAAAAACGGAAGCAGATGTAGTGAAGAGCGAATAGCAAAATTCCGAAATATAATTAGTAAAAACTACATTTTACACGAAATATGATTAGCAAGAATGAAGATTTTTGCTAATTATATTTCGGTTTCTTCAAATAAATACGACCTTTGTGAAAGTATTCATCAGCTAATAAAGACAAACAAATAGTTTATCGGGGGAAAAGTTGAAGAAACATTTGGAATTGTTGAAGAAGTATTTGGAAAAGTTGCTGAAACGTGAAGGCGTTTTTATATTTCGCCTTCACGTTTTTCTTTGGAAAAAGTTAAGCGGATTTATCGTAATCCTAAAAACGGTTGAATCAGTTCATTCATTTTTTCAAGGTTCGAAAACTCATGTCACTCATTGCACGACGCATAGAACTCGCTGATTATCAACACATCACCGTGCAATGACAAGCAAAAATGCCATGTCACTGATGTCACTTTTTCTTCGTCGAGTGACATCAGTGACATGTAAAAAACAAGCACATTACACTGGGGAACACTGATATTCAAGCAATTAAGACATTCGTGCAATGAGTGCAATGTGTTTTTAGACCTTTTTTTAAAAAAAACTATGAAAACCACTTTTATAAATGTAAATTAAAAGCTCCAAACACCGCTATATTTGCCCCAATCAACACCCCTAAAACCCATTTTAGGAAGCATTCAAGATGAAACAAGTACCACGAACCGATTTTATAAAAATTTTTCAACCAGATTATTCATTAAAGAGGCCTTTTTTCATATTTCCGTTGTGCTGACTGTGCGATTCCGCACGCAAAACGTGCGATTTCGCACATTTTTTCGCACCCCTATTTTTACCCTTTTCATTCATTATCAACAAGTTAATAGTTTGGCACGGTTTTTGCTGTATAATATATATAGTATCGCACATTAAAATATTATCTTTGAAGCATGATAACACATCATTTAAAGGTCGCTTTTCGCAACCTATTTAAGTACAAAACACAGTCCGCCATCAGTCTTTTGGGACTGGCGGTAGGATTCACTTGCTTTGCCCTCTCGGCCATTTGGATTCACTATGAAATGACGTACGACACCTTCCACGAAGATGCCGGACAGATTCATATCATCCGCAAGAAAGATGATATGTCGTTGAGTCAAGATGGAGTAAACAACTATACACCTTATGTTCTCGCCCAATACTTGAAGGACAACTTTTCCGAAGTGAAGGCTGCCTGTGCCGTACAAGGTGGTAACAGAGGTCATAACTATTTCTTCAATGACGAGCCATACCACATGCAGGAACTGAGCCTCGATTCCATGGCTTTCTCCGTGTTCGACATCCGTATCCTGGAAGGAAGCAATGAGTTCCTGACCTTGCGTAGTAATAAGGTAGCCATCACCCGACGGGCAGCCCACCGCATGTTTGGCAATGAAGATCCCATCGGTAAAGAAATCTACGATAGTTACAACAGAAATAAACCGCTTAACATCTGTGCCGTGGTATCCGAATGGCCGGGACATTCCAACTTTGAATACGACATCATCACTCGTGTATGGCCAAACGACCGTTGGCGTTCCAGCGGATGGCAGACACTTGTCCGTCTGCACAAAAATGCGTCATCGGAAGCTTTCGTGGAAAAAATAGCAGAATTAGTAGTCGATGTGCCCGGTTCAGACAATTGGCAACTGAAAGACTGGATAGCCACTCCGATTACCCAGTTGCATTACGACCATCCCATTATCGGCACAGACATAAAGTTCCAGCACGTGGTGTTGTTCTCCATTGCCAGTGCCTTGGTGATTCTTTGTTGCCTGCTGAACTACATCGGTTTGTTCGTTACCCAAATCCGTAACCGTAGCAAGGAGTTCGCCCTCCGCATGGTGAATGGAGCATCGTCGTTCCGCCTTTTCCAAATGCTGATGACGGAATATGCCCTGCTGCTTTTCGCGGCCTGGTTCTTCAGCATGATGTTCATCGAACTACTCCTTCCCTACTTCCGGGAAGTATCGGAAATCAAGCTGAGCCAAATGGAAGTGTATCAGCAAGCTACCCTTTGCACGGTTGCAATGATTCTCTTGTCGGCTCTGATGGCTTCCATCCCCATCCTTTATTACCGCAAGCGAAGCACCCAGTCCATCCTTTCTACACAGAAGGGCGGCAGGGAAAAGAATCTGTTCCGCCGTGCTACCTTGCTCTTCCAGCTTGTCATCAGCATCGGCTTCATCTTCTGTGCATTGGTCATCATGAAGCAACTTCACTTCCTGAATCACTCCGATGTAGGTATGGAACGAAAGAACCGCGCTGCACTGATGATACATGCAAAGACAGACAAGCAAATGCTGCAAGAACGCATCAAACAACTGGCAGAAGTGGAAGAAGTAATAGGAGCAAGCAGTCCACTGATTCCTACACTAGGCTTGATGTCTCGAAACTATTCAACTTGGGAAGACAAGCCGGAAGGTGCAGAAGGTATCAGCATTGAAATCATTCTGGAAAGCGCACCTTACATGAACTTCTATGGTTTCACTTTAGTGGAAGGCGAAATGATCCAGCCCTCTTCTTCCGAAACGGACATCGTACTGAACGAAGCAGCCGTAAAGGCATTGGGATGGCACAAAGCTGTAGGAAAAGACTTGGGACGTGGCAAAGTAATTGGTGTAGTCAAGGACTGGCACATCACCTCACCTACCATGCCTATTCGTCCGACGGCATTCCAACTGAGCAATCAATTCGCATACGAAGGAAGCACCAGCATCTTGATCCGATACAAGCAAGACACATGGAAGTCTTGCCGTGAGAAAGTGGAAGCCATCGTCAAGGAAACCTACCCGAATGCAAGAATGGAACTGACCAATACCGAAGAAGAATACAACAAGTTCCTGACTTCGGAAAACGCCTTGCTCCGTATGCTCACCATCCTGTCGTTGGTATGCATACTGATTTCGGTGTTCGGCATCTATTCGCAAATCGTCCTGACTTGCGAACAACGACGCAAGGAAATCGCCATCCGCAAGGTAAATGGTGCTCATATGAAGGACATCCTCTCGATGTTCGCCAAGGAATATGCCACCTTGTTGGCCATCGCCTCGGTCATTGCTTTCAGTATCGGCTATGCCATCATGAAGCATTGGTTGGAAAGCTATACTTTGCAGACTCCGGTCAGCTGGTGGATATTCGCCTCCATCTTCGTGGGCATTGCTATCGTAGTTGCCATCAGCATCGGATACCGCGTATGGAAAGCTGCGAACGAGAATCCGGCAGAGGTGGTGAAAAGTGAGTGACGACTCACCACAGATTACACAGAGCCGTTCCGTGTCATCCTGAGCAACGCGAAGGATCTGATTACATCAGCTTGCGCTTTTCAGATTTTTCGGACAGAGTCCTCAACAACTCGTCTTCACTTCGTTCAGAATGACACAAAAGAAAGAAAACAATAAAAAAGAACTATATGATAACACATTATTTAAAAGTGGCTTTCCGAAGCCTATTGAAGTACAAGACACAGAACCTCATCGCTATCGCAGGACTGGCGGTAGGCCTGTTCTGCTTCTGCATTTGTTTCTACATCAGCCGATTTGTGGGCAGTGTAGATACATGTTTTGAGAACCGCGAACGCATTGCGGAAGTCTATCTGGTAGATAAAGCCGGAGATGCATATAGCGGTGTGTCCGGACATCTATTGCCCCATCTGCAACAACGCACTTGGGACGGAGTGGAAGGTTTCACCCTCCTTTCATTCGTACAAAAAGAAAGTGAATACAACTTGATTGGCGAGAACGATGAACTACTACCCTACGAACTCACATCCATAGAAGCAGACAGCCTTTATAACAAGGTATTCACTCCGACCATCCTAACCGGAGACTGGAAGCAAGTAGCCAACAACCGTAACACCATGGTCCTGACCCGCCATGCCGCCAAGCGGATGTTCGGTGATGTGAACCTTGCCATCGGGAAGCAATTCACATCGTATAACCGATACATATCTGGTACAACGACCTACACCGTGCGGGCCGTCATCGAGGACTTGCCGGAGAACACCAGCATGAACTTCATGCGTACCGTCGATTTGCTAAAGGTGAACGACGACGGTGGCTATGTAGCCCTCCCTACTCCGGATATGACTGGATATTACACGTATGCCCTCTTGAAAGACAACTTTACTGCCCAGCAATTGAACAATGCTTTCCAAAAGGATGGATATACTTTCCAGATGTTCAGCCAAGACAACACGATATGCGCCAAGCCTTTGGGCGAAGATTTTAACCAAGCGAAAATAGCAAATATGATGGCACTGATTACGGCAATCGTAGGTTTCTTGATATTGTTGGCTGCATCGCTCAACTTCTTCCACTTCCAGACAGGAAGTTTCTTGAATCGCGGACGTGAGTTCAGCATCCGCAAGATATTGGGCAACACCACTTCGGGACTTTTCTGGATGCAGTTTATCCAGATTACCATTGTCATTTTAGTGGCTACTCTTCTTACTGGATGCCTCATTGAGTTGGCATCGCCTTTCTTGAGCATTTCCTTGTTCCGATTCTCAGTACAGATGACTAAGGAAGAACTGCTTCCTCACTTGATGCAATACATGGGAGGGTTGCTTGTGCTTACCGCCTTGGTGGCTTTCGGCATCGCCCTCTACATCCGTCGGGCTACCATGCGTGTCAGCCTGCACGGATTGGGCAATGCGAATGGCAAGAAGCGTTTGCGCAACACCTTGTTGGGCGTGCAGTTCTTTATTTGCTGGCTGTTTGTATCTATGGCCACCGGTCTCTACCTGCAATCGGAAAAGACTTCATCGGTCATGTTCGATACACTGACCCGTCAGGAAAAGGAAGACATTATCAGTGTGCCAATGGAATACCGTTTCCTGAAACCGGAAGACCAACAAATCATCATCAACAACATTCGTCAACATGCCGGCATCAAGGATATCTCGTTTTCTAACCCTCAGATGATCAATAGCCGTATGACATCAATATTCGATTCACTGAATGCAGAAAAAACTCGAGATGTCCTCACCATGGGAGTAACGGCCAACTTTGCCAAGTTCTTTAATGTCGATTTAGAAGGCAAAACCCAACAACACGACAAAGAAATATGGATAGACCGTAAACTGGCCAACCAATTGGGAGGAGATGTCATCGGCAAGTCTTTGTATGATTATAGAAAGAATGCATTCATCATTACCGGCATCATCGATAACATATCCAACTATGTATATGCCGATGATTTTGGAAAGACAGAGTACGGACGGATATATTTCCTAATAGATGAAACACACAGGGGAGAATGCTACCTTTATGTAAAATGCTATCCCGGCAAGACCGAAGAAGTGCGTACATGGATTGAGCAGAAACTCCGCGAAGCATTACCCAGCAGTGTGGAACCCAAAATCAGCACCTTGCTGAAGGACATTGAGTACTATCAATCGTTGGAAAACAACCTGAAGGGCATCATCCTGTTCTTCTCCATCGTGTGTATGGTCATTACGTTATTAGGCGTATATTCCGCCATTACCCTCGATACCGAACGCCGACAGAAGGAAGTGGCCATCCGCAAGGTGAATGGTGCAGGGCTGAAAGAAATCATTTTGCTCTTTGCCCGTCTGTACTTGTGGATGTTAGGCATAAGCTTTGCAATTGCTGCCCCCATCATTTATTTGATTCTCCAACTATGGAAGCAGATGTATCTGGTGTTCTTCAATGATGGCATCCTCTATTGGGGTGGTATCTTGTTAGGAGT
>JAFYWH010000022.1 GCA_017558175.1 Bacteroidaceae bacterium | reverse complement strand
TTTAATATTATGGAACAATAGCCGCACTTGTAAGACTATGAGTGCTATTCTTTCTTGTCTATCAAAAAACTCAAATACTAAAATTGAATATAAACAATGTTCTACGGTAATGTAGAACGCTTAATATTTACGTATGAAAAACAATTATTTTTTTCTTTTGGCAGGAACCCTTTGCCTGCTGATGGCTTGTACACCGAAAAGTACAGAGAAACAAACCAGTGGTAATCCTATTTGCCCAGGTTGGTATGCCGATCCTGAAGGCATCGTCTTTGGCGATGAGTATTGGATTTATCCTACCCTTTCCTTATTATATGGGGAGGATGAAGAAATCTACAAGGCCGATTTGGAACGACAGACCGATGCCATCAATCCGGAGTATAATCTTCAGACACACATGGATGCCTTTTCTTCGAAGGACTTGGTGAATTGGACTAAACATCCACGAGTGCTTCATATAGAAGATGTACCTTGGGTGAAATACGCTTTGTGGGCACCTTCCATCATTCAAGCCAATGGTAAGTATTACTTGTTCTTTGGTGGAAATGATATCCAGAATAATGAGCAATACGGAGGTATCGGTGTAGCTGTATCCGATAAGCCGGAAGGTCCTTTCAAGGATGCATTGGGTAAACCGCTCATATCACAAATCATCAATGGTGCACAACCTATCGACCAGTTTGTCTATCGTGATGATGATGGCGAATACTATATGTTCTACGGTGGATGGCAACATTGCAATGTGGTCCGCTTGAACGATGATTTGACCAGTTTGAAACCTTTCGAAGATGGTGAAATGTATAAGGAAGTAACTCCAGAAAGCTATGTGGAAGGTCCTTTTATGTTGAAACGTAATGGTAAATATTACTTCATGTGGTCGGAAGGTGGATGGACAGGTCCTAACTATGCCGTAGCTTATGCCATTGCCGATTCACCAATGGGACCATTCAATCGCATCGGTCGTATTCTCCAACAAGATCCTGAAGTAGCCAAGGGAGCCGGACATCATTCGGTTATTCAAGTGCCGGGCAAGGATGAATATTACATTGTCTACCATCGTCGTCCGTTGGATAGAACCGGTGGAAGCGAACGTCAGGTTTGTATCGACAAGTTGGAATTCGATGAAGAAGGTTTCATTAAGCCGGTAAAGATGACGTTCGAAGGAGTTTCACCTGTATACATTAAATAATCTACGACTATGAAAAGAATTTTCAGTTTACTGATGGTGGTTTGTGCCGTTGCACTTTCTGCTCAGAATACGAAGTATGTCAATCTGTTCATGGGAACTTCGGGCGATAATGGTCAGTTGGCACCGGGGGCAACCGTACCTTTCGGCGTGGTTTGTGTATGCCCGGATAGCGATCCTCGCACTCATGCTGGTTATAATTATGAAGTGACTAAGGTAACAGGCATTTCTATCAACCGATTGTCGGGAGTGGGTTGCAGTGGTGGTGGAGGCAATATCCGCATCCGTCCTTTGAATCCGTCGGAAGAATTACACATTGAAAAGCAGACCGAAGTGGCTGTTCCTGGATATTATGCCACTTCGTTCACCAATGGCATACAGACGGAGCTTACTGCTACTAATTTGATGGCGGTAGAACGATATGTGTATCCGGAAAACTTGCCGGCTGCTTTGTGGATAGACTTTTCTTCTTCTTTCGAAGCGAAGGCCACTTACGAATATCATCAAGTGTCGCCTACTTGTTTGGAGGGTTATATTCAAGCCAAGACCGTTTGTAGTCATGGTAAATATAAACTTTACTTCTCCATGAATACCAATCATCCTTTTGAATTGAAAGAGAAGGAAGGAGAACTTCCTTGTTTGGATTTTGGTCAATCGACCAAAGAAGTGGAAGTCCGTATTGGTTTGTCGGCTTTGGGAGAAAATGAAGCCCGAGAGGAGTATGCCTGTTGGGAGAAGAAGTCTTTCAATCAATTGAAGAAAGATTCTTATAAGGAATGGGAAAAACAATTGGCTTCGATAGATGTCAAGGGTGGAACTGAAGACGATAAAGTTATTTTCTATACCTCGCTTTATCGTGCTTGTTTGAGTCCGGTAGATGTTACTTCGGTGGATGGTCGTTATTTGGGTACTGACGGTCAAGTTTATTCAGCTGATGGTTTTCGTTATTATAGCAACTGGTCGTTGTGGGATACCTATCGTACTAAGTTCCCTTTATTGGTCTTGTTGGAACCGGGTAAGATGCGCGATATGGCTACTTCTTTGCTTCATTTGTATCGTACAGGTAAGCGAAATTGGGCCACTCCATACGAATCTACCGTTACAGTCCGTACCGAACATGCCGTTATCTTATTGCTCGATGCCTATCGTAAAGGCATTACCGATTTGGATTTCAGCATCGGTTATGAAGGTATGAAGGATGAAATGGAAAAGTTGCTGTTAGGTTCACCTGACCAGAAGATGGAATCGGCTTGCGACTTATGGGCGATGGCACAGATTTCAGAAATTATGGGCAAAAAAGAAGACGCAAAGGCGTTTCAAGAGAAATCTGCTCGCGTTTTTGAAGAAACGTGGAAGAAGGAATTCATGAATGTAGATGCTTCTTACGAGGTGATGAAGAACAACGGACTTTATCAAGGAACCCGTTGGCAATATCGTTGGGCTGCTCCTATGTTTATGGATGAGATGATTGCTTGGGTAGGCAAGGAAAAGCTTTGTGATCAATTGACTTATTTCTTCGATCATCATTTGTACAATCAAGGCAACGAACCCGACATTCACGTACCTTATATATTTAACAGATTGGGTGCTCCTGAAAAGACACAACAAATTGTACGTAGCTTGATGACCGAACCGATGACTCATAAGTATGGAGGCAACGCCGAATTCAAGACTCCTTATTTCGGCAAGGCATTCAAGAATCACCCCGAAGGTTATAGTCCGGAAATGGATGAAGACGATGGAACCATGAGTGCTTGGTATGTATTCGGTGCGTTGGGATTCTATCCGATGATAGTAGGCGATGAGCATTACGAACTGACTTCACCACTCTTTGATAACCTTATTTTGCGCTTGGAAAATGGTAAGAAACTAAGTATTCAGGTGAAGGGTAGAAAGCAGAAAAATATGCCTATCCGCTCCATATCTTTCAATGGTCGTGAGGTGAAGGACTTCCGCATTTCGCACAATGATTTGGTAAAAGGAGGAAAGCTGATATTCAATTACTGATAAACAAAAAAAAGAATCTGATGAGACCCATCAGATTCTTTTTTTTTATGGATAAAACCATTATGCTTTTTTCTTCTTAACCTTCAGTTTGTCGAAACCTTCACCATAAACACCGACAACATTACTTTGCGATATAAAGGCATTTTCATCTATGTCTCTCACTAATCGGAATATTTCATTGGATTGATTTTTCTTGGCAAGAATTACTACAACCTTGATGCTTTGCTTGCTATACCAACCGGTACCATCCAACAAAGTAACCCCACGACGAAGTTCTTTTGTGATGGTTTCGGCTATTTCTTCATGTTTTCTCGAGAAGATGAGGAATTGTACGGATTGGCGGTTACTGTTCACTACATAGTCTATGACGACACTCATAATAAACAAAACGCAGAAGCCGAACAATACACGCTTCCAATCGTGGAATACCAAGTAACAAGAAGAAATGATAATGATATCGCCATACATAATCAGTCGGCCCAACGATACATCCTTGTATTTGTTGATGATCCAAGCAAGGATATCTGTTCCCCCTGTACTACCATTATAAATAAATACAAAGCCGATACCGAAACCTAACATACTGGCACCTATTACTAATGCCATAAATTCTTGACCAGGACCTAACAACAAAGGCAGATTACCTGCATCATCTTTCAACAATACTTGGAAAAGCCAGAGGAAAAAAGTAAGGGCAGGAATGGCATAAAGTGTCTTTATACAGAATTTCAGACCTAGAATTTTCAAGGCGAATACCATAAAAATGGCATTGATGACGAAATAAGAAACCTGGATTTCGATGCCCGTGATATAATAGATAAGGGCTGAAATACCTGTTACACCACCGGTAGAAATCTGGTAAGGAAGCATAAAGGCTGCCCAACCGAGTGCATAGCACATGATACCGAGTGTGATAGCCACATAGTCTTTCAACTCGCGACCAATCTTTGAATTAAACAATGCGTCCATAATAGTAGGTTTAAGATTTTTAATTATGGGGGTACATAACATACCCCCATAATCATATTATAATACTACGTTTACAATCTTCTTCGGAACGATGATAACCTTCTTCGGAGTCTTGCCTTCAATCCACTTCTGTGCGAGTTCGTGACCCAATACAGTTGCCTGGATTGTTTCGTTGTTGGCATCGGCAGGGAAATCCAAAGTAAAGCGAGCCTTACCGTTGAACGAGATAGTGTACTTGATGGTGTCTTCCTTCAAGTAGTCTTCGTTGCATACAGGCCATTGTGCATCGCATACCGAAGTTGCATTGCCGAGTGATTCCCACAATTCTTCTGCCATGTGCGGAGCGAATGGAGCAATCAATACCACCAATGTCTGGAGAACTTCCTTGTTACTGCACTTCAAGGCACCGAGTTCGTTCACACAAATCATGAAAGCACTGATAGAAGTGTTGTATGAGAATGTCTCGATATCGCCAGTCACCTTCTTGATGAGCTTGTGGATAGACTTCAATTCTTCCTTAGTAGCTTCGCCTTCAGT
>JAFYWH010000021.1 GCA_017558175.1 Bacteroidaceae bacterium | reverse complement strand
TTGGCGCGGAGGATTTCGGCCATCTTTTCAGCAGCCTTCTTCGTGCCTCCGTGGATGGATGCATAGGCCACAAACACGCCTTCTGTTTCCACTTCATACTTGCTCCAAGTGTCGTACAAGCCGATGTAATATTCCAAATTTTCTTTCAGAATAGGGCCATGGAGCGGACAGATGCAAGCAATGTCAAGCGCAGATGCTTTCTTCAGAAGTGCTTGAACCTGAGCGCCATATTTGCCACAAATGTTGAAGTAATAGCGACGGGCTTCGCATGTCCATTCTTCTTCGTGAGCCAATGCACCGAACTTACCGAATCCATCGGCGGTAAAGAGCACCTTGTCCAGCTGGTCGTAGGTCACCATCACTTCCGGCCAATGCACCATCGGAGCCATGAAGAACTGGAGGGTGTGTGTGCCCAAGCTCAATGTCTCGCCTTCTTTTACCGCTATGGTCTTTCCCTCAAAGCAAGTGTCTTCGAAGAATTGAGGCATCATCTGGATGGCCTTGGCCGATGCCACGAGCTTCATTTCCGGATACTTCTGCATCAGGAGGGAGATATTGCCCGAATGGTCGGGTTCCATGTGTTGCACCACGAGATAGTCCGGTGTGCGTCCTTCGAGGGCTTCTTCGAGGTTGGCAAACCACTCTTCACCCTTGCGGAGGTCTACGGTATCCATGATGGCGATTTTTTCATCTACAATGAGATAAGAGTTGTATGATATTCCGTTTGGCACGATGTATTGGCTTTCGAACAAGTCGATGGTGGTATCGTCCACCCCAATGTATTTGATTTGGTCTGTTACGTTAAGTGTCATATTGTCTTCGTTTTAGTTTAATAATTGTCGAAAGCAAAGGGCAATAAATCCTTGGCGCTCTCTACTATGTACACCTCTTCTTTTCCACAGAGCAGCACCCTCATGGGCGTGGCAAATCGGTTTTCGGTCTCGAGCATCACCTGTCGGCAAGCCCCACAAGGAGAGAGGGGGGTGCGGTTCATACCATTAACTTCGCTAATCCCTACAATGGCCAATGCCTTGACCGGCACATAGGGGTATTGCGAGTTGGCATAGAAGAGGGCAGTCCGTTCGGCACAAAGCCCTGAGGGATAGGCCACATTCTCCTGGTTGGTTCCCGTCACGATGACATCGTTTTCCAACAAGGCAGCTGCTCCCACATGAAAATGCGAGTAGGGGGCATAGCTACGTTGGGTGGCCTCGATGGCTGCATCTACCAATTTTCTATCCTCTGCACCGAGCTCGCCGATGGAGTGGATTTCGTACTTTATTTCAATTTTCCTTGCTTTCATACCACAAATGTAGGCATTAATATTGGAATATAAATGGCGCGTTTACATAAAATAATATTATGTGCCCATAGATAGAATCTATTAAATTTTATACCTTTGTTAGGCATACATAATTAAATAGTATGGCATTAGCTTATGTTTTTATCTTTTTATTAATAAATGCAAAAAATCCCCCTGTCTCTTTTACTTTTTCGTGTGGGGAAGTTCTAAGAGACAAAGACTAGAAACAAGACGATGATGAATGAAGATAAAATACGCGAAACTTGCATGACGGATCCGGAGCTTGGTTTCCGGAGGTTGGTGGAGAAGTTCCAAAGCCCCATGTATTGGCACATCCGTAGAATGGTGGTTTCGCACGAAGATGCGGAAGATGTATTGCAGGAGACTTTCATCAAGATATTCCGTCACTTGGATGATTTTCGTTCGGAGAGTTCTTTGTCAACTTGGATTTATCGCATAGCCAGCAACGAGTGCATCCGCTTCCTCAACCGCAGGAAGGAGCAGGCACTATCCACCGAAGAGGTGCAGGAAGACCTGATGAGCAAGCTCATGGCCTCGGAATATGTGGATTATGACAATGCCATGGAAGTGAAGTTCCAGCAAGCCATACTCACCTTGCCCGAGAAGCAGCGACTGGTCTTCAACCTGCGCTATTACGATGAATTGAAGTATGAGGAAATCAGCCGGATAACCGATACCAAGGTCGAGACACTGAAAGCCAACTACTATTTCGCCAAGGAGAAGATAAAAGAGTATATGATTAATAATTAACCGATTATGGATAAGAATTTTGATTTTGATGCGATAGGGAAACGGACACCTTACCGAACCCCCGAAGGATTCTTCGAACGCATGCAGGCCGAGACCATGAAGCGTGTGGCCGAGGAAAAGCGGAAGAAGAAAATCTACCGGCTCAAGGTGGGCATATCGGCGGCATTGGCCATAGCAGCCATGGTGTGTGCATTCGTCTTCCTCCCGATGGGGCAGACTCAGGAGGACACTCCTACGGACGCAAGCGGATGGATTGCCCAGCTCTCGGGAGACATGGACCCTATGGAGCTCTACTTGCAAGGCCTTTCGGACGAGGAGTTGGAGCACTGGATAGAATTCTCGGAGAATGATATATATTATGAACTAACAACAGAAAATTTAAATGAAGATGAAAACTAAGTATTTTTTCGTGCTCATAGCAGCATTCGTGATGGGTACACAAGTGATGAACGCTCAGCGTCAGGAACAAGGCAAGCGTCCGCAAGGTCATAGACGAATGACCCTCGAACAGATGACCGAGATGCAGGCCAACAAGATTATCGGCGAGTTGGGATTGGACGACAAGACCGCAGCCAAGTTCACCGATGTATACAAGAAGTACATGAAGGAGCTCGACGATCTCCGCAAGAAGAACATGCCCAAGAAGCCGGACATGAAGCCGGAAGACGGAAAGGCTCCAGCCATGCCTACCGATGCCGAGGTAGACAAGATGATGCGCAACCGTTTCAAGCAAAGCCGTGAAACGCTTGACATCCGTGAGAAGTATTACGATGAATTCCGTAAGTTCCTCTCTCCGAAGCAAGTACAGAAGGTATACGACCAAGGTCAGATGAACCAAGGCAAGTTCTTCAAGGAAATGAACAGACGCGCAGGCATGAAGCCACAAGGCTCGCATCCGATGCCTCAAGGCCCAGGTGCCCAAAAGAAATAAGTAAGCGTTAAGTACGAAACGTGGCGGTATTTTGAAAAGAATGCCGCCATGTTTTTTTGATAATCCCGAAAGATGTAGTAAGTTTGTGCGAAAATATTGAACCATGAAAAAATACATATTTTCTTTACTTCTCATGTTGGGTTGTCTGAGTCTCCAGGCGCAAACCCGCAACAAGCAATACGAAGATTACATCAAGAAATATCGCGAACTGGCGGTGGATGAAATGAAGAAATACCACATCCCGGCCAGCATCACCTTGGCACAAGGACTCCTTGAATCGGGAGCCGGACAGAGTGTCCTTGCACGCAAGTCGAACAATCACTTCGGCATCAAGTGCGGAGGCGACTGGACGGGCAAGACCGTGAGCCACGATGACGATGCCCGTGGCGAGTGTTTCCGTGCCTACAAGCACCCCAAGGAATCGTACGAAGACCACTCCAAGTTCTTGGCCGGAAGATCACGCTATGCCTCTCTATTCCAGTTGAATATCACCGACTATAAAGGGTGGGCAAGAGGCTTGAAGAAGGCCGGATATGCCACCAATCCCCGCTATGCCGATCAGCTCATTGGCATCATCGAACTCTACGAACTCTACCTCTACGACACCAAGGAAGGCCAGAAATGGATAAAGGAAAATATCCGTCCGCACCAGCCCTACATAGCCAACGGATTGGTATACATCGTAGTCCGCTCGGGCGATAGCTGGAAGGCCATTTCCAAGGAATTCGACATCAGTCAGAAGAAGCTCATCAAGTACAACGATCTGTACAAAGGCTATGCCCTTCAGGTGGGCGATATCCTCTACTTGGAGAAGAAGAACAAGAAGGCCGACAAGGAGCACATCGTCCATGTATTCCGTGCCGGAGAGTCCATGCATGGCATTTCGCAGAAGTATGGTATCCGCTTGAAGAATCTCTACAAACTCAACAAAATGGATGCAGATTCTCCTTCACCAAAGGTGGGAACCATCTTGAGACTCCGATAAAATGGGGCTTTTGGGCCATCTTTTTCCGAAATATTTTAGTCTATTTAAAATATAATGGCTAATTTTGGCTCTAATTAGAAAACAGATACAAGATTATGTCAAAATCAGGAAAGAGCAAGAAGATTTTTCTGGGTATATTGGGGGGAGTGGTTATCGCATTTTCCTTCTTCGTTGTGAGCAATTGGATGTGGGAGAAGAGTTCGCTGAACGATTCCTGCATGTCGTGTCATTTTCATACAGATGCCGATGCGGCTTGGAAACAATCCGTACACTACAATAGCAAGAGCGGTGTGAAGACCGATTGTGCTGCATGTCACCTTCCTCCGAAGGGAACGTTGGAATACACCAAGGCCAAGATGACTATGGGTGCCAAGGATGTGTGGTCTTACATCACCAAGAACAAGGAAGACATCGACTGGGATAGCAAGGGCGAATTGGAATACGCTCAGAAGATTGTGTACAACGAGTCGTGCGAGGCTTGCCACGTGAACATCTATCCCGAAGGCATCACCGACGAAGGCGTTACTGCCCACCTCTACTACGATGACAACAAGGAAAAGCTCGACCTCCAGTGCATCAGTTGCCACTTGGATGCCGGTCACTATAATCCTAACTATCAGCATTCTGCATTGAAGGAAGCTCCGAAGGTGAGTGGTGAAATCCATGCCTCGGCTACCGAAATCAAGTCGTTCGAGAATTTCGTGGAAACCATTCCGGGTACATCGGCTTCCATCAGTATGATTGCCGTTCCGGGTGGCACATTCACCATGGGTTCTCCGGAGTCTGAAGCCTTCCATCAGGCCAATGAATCGCCTCAGCGCCAGGTAGAAGTATCGTCGTTCTTCATGGGCGAGATGGAAGTCACTTGGGACCAGTTCTGGGCCTTCTATGCCGAAACCATGTCCGAAGGTCGCACTCCGCCGGCTAAGGTTTATGCCAACAACTCCCGCGAAGATGTGGATGCCGTAAGTGGTCCTACACCTCCGTTCGGTTTCCCTGACCAAGGTTGGGGTATGGGCGAACGTCCGGCCATCACCATGACACACTATTCGGCCGAGACCTTCTGCCAATGGCTCTCGCTCAAGACAGGCAAGAAGTATCGCCTCCCGACCGAAGCCGAGTGGGAATATGCAGCCCGTGGTGGAACATCTACTCCATACTTCTTCGAAGGTAGCCCAAGCGACTATACCAACGAAGGTTTCTGGAATGGAATCTTTGGAGCGGATACTACACAAATCAACCGATATGTCATTTATGTAAACAATAGCAAGAACCGTTCGCAAGAGCCAAGCCGAGTGCTTGCCAATCCGTTCGGTCTCAAGAACATGTTGGGTAATGTCATGGAATACTGCTCGGACTGGTATGCCGACGATGCCTATAGCCAGTTGGCCGATGGTGCCAAGGACCCGAAGGGACCGGAAAGCGGAACCGAGTATGTGGTTCGTGGTGGTAGCTATGCAAGCGATGCAGCTGAGTTGAGAAGTGCATCCAGAGGTCACACCGTACACGATGAATGGTTGCGCACCGACCCTCAGAACCCGAAGAGTATCTGGTGGTATTCAGACATCAAGGGCATTGGTTTCCGTGTAGTTTGCGAAATTCCGGAAGAAATAAAGTAAGTAATAACCGTAAAATAGATATACTATGAGTGAGGAAAAAATGAATAGAAGAAGCTTTTTGAAGGCTTCGTCTGTAATTGGTGTAGGTGGCTTGGTAGGAGCATCTGCATTGATTTCTGCATGTAGCGATGGCAATAAGTTGACTCCGTTGAAGCAACCGGGTGAATTCTATGTACCTGAATTGCCGGACAAGGCTATCGATGGCAAGGAGCTTAAGGTGGGTTTGATTGGTTGTGGTGGTCGCGGTAATGGTGCCGTAGCCAACTTGTTGGAAGCAGCCAATGGCATCAAGGTGCACGCTTTGGGCGATGTATTTGCCGACCGTGTAGAAGGCGTACGCAAGAACTTGAAAGAAAAATATAATCAGGAAGTACCGGCTGAAAACTGCTTCGTAGGTTTCGATGCTTACAAGCAAGTAATCGATTCAGGCGTGGACATGGTCATCTTGACTACTCCTCCGGTTTTCCGTCCGGTTCATTTCCAATATGCTACCCAGAAGGGCAAGCACTCTTTCTTGGAAAAACCAATTGCCGTAGACTCAAAGGGTTATCGTACCATCATGGCATCTGCCAAGCAGGCTCAGGCCAAGAACTTGAGTGTCATCACCGGTACCCAGCGTCATCACGAACGTCCGTATGTAGAAGCCAACAAGTTGATTCAGGCTGGTTACATCGGCGAAATCACTGGTGGTAACGTATACTGGAACCAGAACATGCTTTGGTACAGAAACCGCGAAAAGGGTTGGAGCGACATGGAATGGATGATCCGCGACTGGGTGAACTGGAAGTGGCTCTCGGGCGACCATATCGTAGAACAGCACGTTCACAACATCGACGTATTCTTGTGGATGTCAGGCTATAAGGTGGCTAAGGCTACAGGTTTCGGTAGTCGTCAGCGTCGTATCACCGGTGACCAATACGATAACTTCAGCATCGACTTCGAAATGGAAAACGGTGTACACTTGCACAGTATGTGTCGCCAGCTCGATGGTTGTAGCAACTTGATTGGTGAAGTGATTCAGGGTACCAAGGGTTCTTGGAACAGCATGAACCACGAAATCAAGGACTTGAAGGGTAATGTTATCTGGAAGTACGACAAGGCTGCTGCTGAAGCTGAATTCAAGCAACACAACCCATACGTGCTCGAACACGTGGACTGGGTGAACCACATCCGCAAGGGTACTATGCACGATGAGGCAACAGATTGTGCTATCTCGAGCTTGGCAGGTGTAATGGGTCGTGAATCGGCTTACAAGGGTAGCACCATCACTTGGGACGAAATCAGCAAGTCGGATTTGGACTACATGCCAGAAGTTCTCGAATTGGGCGCTATGGACATGTCCAAGCATCAGGTAGAAGTGCCGGGTAAGGAACAGAAATAAGATTCCATTCAGAAATTGTTTGGAATTCCATATTCCTCTCTTGAGAGGGGTTAGGGGTGTGTGATATACATCCACGTAAATGTTTCTGACACACCCCCTTCCCCCTCTCAAGAGGGGAGATAATTATTCAAATCTTCAATGTGATATTTATGGATAGAAGAAAATTTATAACCAATTCTGTATTGGGAACAGCTTCATTGGCGATGGCAACATCGGGTGCATCATTGCTTACTTCTTGCGCTCCGGCTGAGAAGAAAATCGTGACACCTTCTACTGAGCTCCGTTTGTCTTTCCAAGAAGGTACAGCTCCGGGTGCCAGCTTGAACGAAAAGTTCGACTACATGGAAAACCTCGGCATTGTAGGTTTTGAGCCGGGCGGATGGAACTTGGCGGAAAGAGTGAATGAATTCCAGCAGGCGCTTTCGGGCAGAAACATCAAGGTATCGGCTATCTGTGCCGGTTTCAAGGGATTCATCTTGGCTGAAGACCCGAAGGTAAAGGCTGAGTTCGATTCGACTATGCGCGACATCATTGCTGCTGCTGGCGAATTGGGTTCTACAGGTGTGATTATGGTTCCTGCTTTCAACTCGCAGACTCCATGCAAGCCTCATACGTTGGAAACTCGCGAATACCTTTGCGAACAGATGCACGAGTTGGGCGAATATGCCTTGAAGCACAATACTACCGTGATTCTCGAACCGTTGAACCGTAGGGAAGCTCACTATCTGCGCCTTGTGTCGGATGCAGCTGCTATCTGCCGTGACTCGAAGAGTGCGGGTGTGAAGTGTATGGGCGACTTCTGGCACATGCAGGAAGATACCAACGACTATGCTGCTTTCCTTTCGGCAGGCAAGGAATACTTGCAACACGTTCATGTGGCAAGCCGTGGCCGACGCATCATGCCGGGTGAAGATGGCGAACTCGATAACTATGTAGAAGGATTCCGCGCGTTGAAGCAAATGGAATATCCTTATTATGTAAGCTTCGAATGTGGTACAAAGGGCGATAGAAACCAAACCGTTAAGGCTGCGGTAGAATTGCTCCGTGCACAATGGGAACAGGCATAATGCAGATGCTTTCCCAAAGATATAGACAACTCATTGGACGCTGTGCCCTGCTACTTGTAGCGGGCATGGCGTTACAATTTTTATGGGGAAATGTGAACCCTTCGTTCTTGACCTATCCGTGGTCGTTGGTCTTGGTAGTCAATTACTTGTACCTCCTCGTCTTGCTCTATGCCAAGCAGGATGCGTGGAAGTTTGTCCGTGGTTGGTACGACCGACCGGCATACATCGTATCCCTCTCGTGCATGTTGGTGCTCACCTTGCTCTTCGGCATGATCCGTCAGGATGGCTCTGCGGAAGGCTTGTGGGGATGGATGGGCTTTACAAGCATGAGCTCCTCGTGGGTGTTCGTGCTTTTCCTGGTGCATTTCATGAGCATCCTCGGCTTGAAGGCCATAGACGATGTGCATCATTGGAAGCAACGCCGATGGTCTACGGTGCTGATGCATGCCTCCATTTTCATTATTTTGGTTTCGGCCATCTTCGGGAGCGGGGAGAAAATCCGCGTCCGCGTATCGGCCATGCAGGGACATCCGGTGAGTGTGGGCGTCACTTCCGATGGCAGACAGGTGGAGCTTCCTTTCATGCTGAGGCTCAACAAGTTCACGTTAGAGGAATATCCTCCGCACATTTATCTCTTCGATGGGGAGCGTTTGTCGGAGGACTTTCTGGTGGTGGATGGCGAAGGCTTTGGAGGCGATTTGGGCGCTTGGAAGGTGCAATGTCTGGAGTATCTGGAATCGGCCGGTCGCATGTCCGAAGATTCGGCATACGTGGCTACAGAGCATGTGGGAGCCACTACGGCCCTCTACCTCAAGGCTACCTCTGCACAGGCCAGTGCAGAAGGCTGGGTGAGTCAGGGAAGTTTCCTTTTCGCGGGTAGCACGTTGGCTTTGCCCGATGGACGGGAATTGGTGATGCCTCGCAGGGAGGTGAAGAAGTATCTCTCGGAGGTGGAAGTGTTTGAGGGAGAAGACAAGCATGTTTTCCAGATATCGGTGAATCATCCGGCCAGCCTCGGAGCGTGGAAAATCTACCAGTCGGGCTACGATAGCTCGAAGGGCCGATGGAGCACCACAAGCGTGCTGGAGTGTGTGAAGGATGCTTGGTATCCGGCTATCCATGTGGCCATGTGGACCATTCTGATAGGGGGAGTGATGATGTTTTTGGTGGGACATAAAAAGAAAAAGAAATGAGCTGGGATTCGTTTATAGTCTATGCCCTTGTGTCTGCCTTGTGCTGGATAGTGGGCGCTGCCTTGGCCTTCAGAGGCCGTAGGAGAGGGGCTTTGGGTATCACCACGATGGGCTCGCTGGTCTTCCTGGCCTTCATCGTAGGCATGTGGATGGGCTTGGAGCGCCCGCCTATGCGAACCATGGGAGAAACCCGCTTGTGGTATTCTTTCTTCTTGTCCGTCATTGGTATGGTGCTCTATCAGAAGATCCGGTACAAATGGATTTTGGGGTTCAGTACGCTCATGTCGGTGGTGTTTGTATGCATCAATCTGTTCAAGCCCGAGATTCATAGCACGACCCTGATGCCTGCGCTTCAGAGCGTGTGGTTCGTTCCGCATGTCATTGTATATATGTTCTCGTATGCCATGATGGGAGCCGTGACCTTGTTTGCCCTGTATCTGTGGTTCCGGAAATCGCCCGAGGAAGCATCGTGTAAGGAATTGGCCGTGTGCGATGGCTTGGTAAGAATAGGGTGGGCTTTCCTCACGCTGGGCATGACGATGGGTGCCTTGTGGGCCAAGGAAGCCTGGGGCGACTATTGGACATGGGATCCCAAGGAAACATGGGCCTTTGCCACTTGGCTCAGCTATCTGCTTTATCTGCACCTCCGCCCGGCCAACCAGAATCAGAACTTCCTGTTCGCTTGGCTGATATTCTCTTTTATCCTCCTGCAGATGTGCTGGTGGGGAATCAACTTCTTGCCCTCGGCTCAGGGAAGCAGTATCCATGTGTATTGAGTTTGTTACTCTGTTACAGTGTT
The DNA here is from genome assembly GCA_017558175.1 of Bacteroidaceae bacterium. GTDB lineage: Bacteria > Bacteroidota > Bacteroidia > Bacteroidales > Bacteroidaceae > Phocaeicola. Next base: position 6,757 of record JAFYWH010000021.1, on the reverse strand, counting down.
ACCTTGTTACATTGTTACAATCCTCCGGTGTGTGCTGGGTGAGGCGGATGGCATTTGTAACGTTGTAACGTTGTAGCAGTGTAACATGGGGGCTTTTTTGTTACAACAGGTATAGATATAAATAAATATACAATAATTATTATATTATATTACCTTTTTATGATTGACCCACAAAAACATATGCCGGTGTTACAGTGTTACACGTGTTACATTGTTACATGAACTGCATTTTTCTGCCCGCTGGCTTCGGTGGAGATAAATAAAAAAGCAGCTACAAAAACTTGTAACTGCTTGATTGATAAGTGATTCCGTTGCGATTCGAACGCAAGACCCACGCCTTAGAAGGGCGTTGCTCTATCCAGCTGAGCTACGGAACCATCCTTAATTGCGCTGCAAAGGTAGGGCTTTTTGTTGAAACGTGCAAGCAAAATCCAATATTTTTTTGATTTTCTCGTTAATCTTTGATTTTTTCCTTGTACATCTCGGCCCGTCCGAGGATATCCTTCACAAAATTGAAGGTTTCGCTTCCGCGGAAGTACCCGTTCTTGCAAACTGGGTCGTTGAAGTAGTCTTCGTTGCTTTTCAGCAAAACGTAGGTGGCCACATTGTTATCCCAGGTATATTTGTCCTTTCCGTATTTTTCGGCCAGTGCCATGGCATCGAATATGTGTCCTATTCCGGCATTGTACGAGCCGAGCACGAACTTTATCTTTTCCTCAGGGTCGGTCACCTTGGTAAACGAGTTGGCTATCTGAGCCAAGTATTTGGTGGCTGCCTTTACGCTCTCTTCGGCGTCATTCTCCTTGCCTTCGGGTACACCCATGGCCTTGGCTGTACGTGGCATGAGCTGCATCAACCCCTTGGCGCCTACCCATGACACGGCGGTAGAATCGAAATTGGATTCGTTGTAGGCCAGCGAGGCGATGATTCTCCAGTCCCATCCCAACTCCTTGGCGTACTTCTTGAACAGATGGTCGAAGTGCGAAATCTTCCCGTCCTTCATGGAGAGGATAGGGCCATGAGGCAAGCGCTTGCTCTGCTCGAAATACTTCTTCGTACTGGCCTTGTAGGCGGGCGAGGTCTTGTTCTCCATGTGCCATTGGTTGGCTGCCTCACAGAGCAAAGGAGAGCTTCTACGCACGGCCCACGATGCCTTCTGGTCGAAGCTTATGGCCAGATTTATATTAAGGTTAGGATAGTAGGTCTTGTTCAGTCGGGCCAAGTCATCGTCGGCTATGGCATAGTCGATGGTGCCGTTGGCTACCTGGGTAATCAAGTCCTCATGGGTGATGCTGTCGTTGGTCACCTCGCGGATGATGATGCCTCCACCCAGTTCCTTGTTCAGATTGATGAGTCGGTCCAAGTGCTTTCCGGGCTTGGCATACACTTCCTTGTCGATGAGCTCGGTTACATTGGTCAGAATGCCCTTCTTCTTCGCGCTGCTTCTTTGCACCAATACTTGGTGGGTGATGATTTCTTCGCCACAAAAGGTCAGCGTATCCTTTCGTTCCTTGGTGATGGGTAGCGGATAGGCTATCAGGTCGCCTTCGCCTTGCAGGAGCATCTCGGTCAGGTCGTTCGCGCTTCGGGCGGTCTTGATCACGAGTTTCAAGCCTAAGGATTGGGCAAACTGGCTGGCCAGCTCGTACTGGAACCCCATCGGCTCACCCCGATAGTCGAAGTAGGAGATGGAGCTGTTCAAGGTGAGCGCCACCAATACACCACTGTCTTTCATCTGCGTGAGGTCGTAGTGCGCTACGTCGGTTTCGGTCTGCTGATGCCTTTGTTTTTGGCAAGCAATCATGCAGATGCAGGCAAGTATCAGGATGGATATTTGTTTCATATCAAGGAATTTGTTAAATTTGCATCAAATGTATAATAAATAATTCAAAAAATCAAACTTATGGTTAAGCACATTGTAATGTTTAAGCTGAAAGATACGCTTTCTAAGGAAGAAAAGCAAGTGGTAATGAACGATTTCAAGGCAGCTATCGAGGCATTGCCGGCTCAAATCGATGTAATCCGCAAGGTTTTTGTGGGTTTGAACATCAACGAAGCCGAACAATGGGACATCTGCTTGGAAAGCGAATTCGATTCTTTGGACGATGTAAAGCTCTATGCAGCTCATCCGGCTCACGTGGCTGCTGCCGGCATCTTGAAGGATGCTAAGCAAGACCGCGCTTGTGTGGACTATGAATGCTAAAATCCGTTGATTTGTAGAAAAAATCAGACTTTTTTTGATAAAAATTTGCGGTTTTCGAATTTATACTTTACATTTGTCGCAAATACTTAAAGAAGAGAGAATATGAAAAGAGCGTTTACACATCATCATCAGGGTCCTAACGAGTGATTCGGTGGGTGCTGTATTGTTTGTTGTAGTAAACGATAGGGAGAAAGGCTTACCGATGTTTTTTGGTAAGCCTTTTTATTATACATTAAGAAAGGAATAACAGATATGTTGAGAATAGCCATACAATCCAAGGGTCGTCTGTACGAAGAAACGATGGCCTTGTTGCAGGAGGCGGACATCAAAATCCCGTCTTCGAAGAGAATTTTATTGGTTCAAGCATCCAACTTTCCGGTAGAGGTGCTTTTCCTCCGCGACGATGACATTCCTCAGTCGGTGGCCAATGGCATTGCCGATTTGGGTATTGTAGGCGAGAACGAGTTTGTAGAGCGCAACGAAGATGCCGAAATCGTGAAGCGATTGGGCTTCAGCAAGTGCCGCTTGTCGCTCGCCATCCCTAAGGATGTGGATTATCCGGGTCTCTCGTGGTTCGAAGGCCGAAAGATTGCCACTTCTTACCCAGGCATCCTTGAGCAGTTCATGCAGAAGAATGGCATCAAGACCGATATCCATGTCATCACCGGTTCGGTAGAAATCGCCCCGGGCATCAGTTTGGCCGATGCCATCTTCGATATCGTAAGCTCAGGCTCAACCCTCGTGAGCAACCGATTGAAGGAAGTGGAAGTGGTGATGCAAAGCGAGGCCTTGCTCATCGGCAACAAGAACTTGAGCGAAGAGAAGAAGGAAATCCTGAACGAATTGCTTTTCCGCATCGAAGCCGTAAAGGCAGCCGAAGACAAGAAATACGTTCTGATGAACATCCCGACCGAGAAGTTGGGCGAAATCATCGAAGTCCTTCCGGGCATGAAGAGTCCTACCGTGATGCCATTGGCACAAGAAGGCTGGAGCTCTGTCCACACCGTGCTCGACCAGAAATGCTTCTGGGAAATCATCGGCAAGTTGAAAGCTTTGGGAGCCGAAGGTATCCTCGTGCTTCCGATTGAGAAAATGATCATGTAAGAATGCTACTATGAAAAAGATACTTTATCCACATAAATCCGAATGGGCAGAAATGCTTCGTCGCCCCACTCAAAATGTCGAGACACTTTTTGAAAACGTCGGCACGATTCTGAAGAACGTGAAGGCGAATGGCGACAAGGCCGTATTGGAATATGCAGCGAAGTTCGACCATGTAGAGTTGGATTCCTTGGCCGTAACTCCGGAAGAAATGAAGGAAGCCGAAGCCCAAGTGCCTATCGAACTGAAGGTAGCCATCCTCTTGGCACAGAGAAACATCTATACGTTCCACAAGAAGCAGAAGTTCGAAGGCAAGAAGGTGGAAACCATGGAAGGTGTCACTTGTTGGCAAAAGGCGGTGGGCATCGAGAAGGTAGGCTTGTATGTTCCAGGAGGAACTGCTCCGCTTTTCTCAACCGTATTGATGTTGGCCGTGCCTGCCAAGATTGCCGGTTGTAAGGAAATCGTACTCTGTACCCCTCCGAATAAGGAAGGCAAGGTGAATCCGGCCATCCTCTATGCGGCTCAGGTGGCAGGTGTAAGCAAGATATTCAAGGCAGGTGGCGTGCAAGCCATCGGAGCCATGGCATACGGCACCGAGAGTGTCCCTAAAGTGTACAAGATTTTCGGTCCGGGCAACCAATATGTAATGGCAGCCAAGCAAATGGTAGCTATGCACGATGTGGCTATCGACATGCCGGCCGGTCCGTCGGAAGTGGAAGTCATTGCCGATGAAACCGCTAATCCGAAGTTCGTAGCTGCTGACCTCCTCTCGCAAGCCGAACACGGATTGGATAGTCAGGTGGTACTCGTTACAACATCCGAGAAGTTGCTTGAGGAAGTGGAATACGAAGTACAACACCAGTTGGCTCGCTTGCCTCGTTGGCAAATCGCCGAGAAGTCGTTGGCCAATAGCAAGTTGATTCTTGTGAAGGACATGGAAGAAGCTATCGAAATCACCAATGAATATGCTCCTGAACACTTGATTGTCGAGACTAAGGACTACATGGAGTTGGCCGAAAAGGTGGTCAATGCCGGTTCAGTCTTCCTCGGTTCGTACACTCCGGAAAGTGCGGGCGACTATGCATCGGGCACCAATCATACCTTGCCTACCAATGGCTATGCCAAGGCTTATAGCGGTGTGAGCCTTGATAGCTTCATCCGCAAGATTACCTTCCAGGAAATCAATCGCGAGGGTATTCAGAACATCGGTCCGGCCATCGAAGTCATGGCTGCTCATGAGCAATTGGATGCTCACAAGAATGCGGTAAGTGTGCGTTTGAATAGTTTGAAATAATGAAATTATCCTCCCCCTTCGAAGGGGGTAGGGGGATGTTAAAGCAGTAATGTAAATGGACATTTCCCAATATTAAATAAAGAATACAATGAGAAGTTTAAAAGAACTGACACGTCCGAACATCTGGGCTTTGAAACCCTACTCATCGGCACGTGATGAATATAGCGGAGCAGATGCATCAGTTTTTCTCGATGCCAATGAGAATCCGTACAACACCCCGAACAACAGATATCCCGACCCTTTGCAACGCGAGTTGAAGTCCTTGCTTGCTCCGCTCAAGGGCGTGAAAGAAGAAAACATCTTCTTGGGCAATGGTAGCGATGAAGCTATCGACTTGATTTTCCGTGCTTTTTGTCAACCGGGGGTGGACAATGTAGTGGCCATCGAGCCAACCTACGGCATGTATAAGGTATGTGCCGAAGTGAACGATGTGGAATATCGCCCGATGTTGCTTGATGTGTATTATCAAATGAAGGCAAGTGCTTTGCTTTCGGCTATCGATGAGTACACCAAGGTGATGTTCGTTTGTTCGCCTAACAATCCGACCGGCAATAGCATGTGTCGCAAGGAAATCGATTCATTGTTGAAGCGATTCGATGGTTTGGTAGTGGTGGATGAAGCCTACATCGACTTCTCCGACCTGCCATCCTTATTGGCCGATTTGGACAAGTATCCTAACCTCATTGTGTTGCAAACCTTCTCGAAGGCGTGGGGTAATGCAGCTATCCGTCTGGGTATGGCATTTGCTTCACCTGAAATTATTGCCATCTTCAACAAGATCAAGTATCCGTACAATGTCAATCGCTTGACTCAAGAAGAGGCCATCAAGTGCTTGCAACAACCGGAGAAAGTTCAGGCATGGGTAAACACTTTGCTCGAAGAACGCGCCCGAGTGATGGAAGAGATTGTGAAATTGCCATGTTGCATCCGTGTATTCCCAACCGATGCCAACTTCTTCTTGGCGAAGGTATACGAGGCTACTCAGATTTACGACTATTTGGTGAGTGAAGGCATCATTGTCCGCAACCGCACTAACGTGGCATTGTGTAGCGATTGTCTCCGTATCACTATCGGTACAAAGGAAGAAAACGATGCTTTGTTGGAAGCCTTAAGCAAGATTGAAATAGAATGAAAAAGGTATTGTTCATAGATAGAGACGGAACCCTCGTCATCGAGCCACCTATTGACTATCAGCTCGATGCGTACGAAAAGTTGGAATTCTATCCCAAGGTGTTCCGCAATCTTGGCTTCATCCGTAGCAAGCTTGATTTCGAGTTCGCCATGGTGACCAATCAGGATGGGTTGGGTACCTCTTCTTTCCCGGAAGATACCTTTTGGCCGGTGCACAACCTCGTGATGAAGACCCTCGAAAACGAAGGCATCACCTTCGATGAAGTGTTCATCGACCGGAGCTTCCCTGAGGACAATGCACCTACACGCAAGCCTCGCACCGGTATGTTGGGCAAGTACATCAATAACCCTGCATACGATTTGGCAGGTAGTTTTGTGATTGGCGACCGATACACCGATGTGGAGTTGGCCAAGAACCTTGGTTGCAAGGCCATCTATCTGCAAGACGATAAGAGTGCGTTGGTAGAGAAAGGTTTGGAAGAGTATTGTGCCCTTGCTACCAAGGATTGGGATCAAATTGCCGAGTTCCTTTTCGCTGGCGAACGAGTGGCAGAGGTTCGTCGCACCACCAAGGAAACGGATATATATATAAAGGTAGATTTGGACGGAAGCGGGAAGTGTGATATCTCTACCGGATTGGGCTTCTTCGACCACATGTTGGAGCAGATTGGCAAGCATGGAAGCCTCGATTTGACCATCCGCGTGAAGGGCGATTTGGAAGTGGACGAGCATCACACCATCGAAGATACGGCTTTAGCCTTAGGCGAATGTCTATCGAAAGCATTGGGCGATAAGCGAGGCATTGAGCGATATGGCTATTGCTTGCCAATGGACGATTGCTTGTGCCAAGTGGCGTTGGATTTCGGAGGTCGCCCATGGTTGGTGTGGGATGCCGAGTTCCATCGCGAGAAGATAGGAGAGATGCCGACCGAGATGTTCCTGCACTTCTTCAAGTCGTTGAGCGATTCGGCAAAGATGAATCTCAACATCAAGGCCGAAGGTCAGAACGAACATCACAAGATAGA
>JAFYWH010000020.1 GCA_017558175.1 Bacteroidaceae bacterium | reverse complement strand
TAAGGCGTAACTTCAACAGGAGTCTCCTCGTTGGTGAAGAAACGGAACATTGACACGTAGTTGTTACCTGCGGGATATTGTGAATTGAATGATACAGTCACCGTTACCTTAGTCAACTTGTGGACGAAATTTAGGTCAAGTACACCACTACCTGGTTTGGTCATCTCTTCGGTTTCGGCAGTCATCCAGTCGGCTTTATCGATGCCTGCACTCTGATCCGTAGGCAAATCAAACGAGTCGAACGATGCCGTAGCAGCAGGATACCATGCCTTGAATTGATTCTTTGCAGAACCATTCCATACGAAAGCATCGGTAGTGGTCCAAGTGGTTCCATCAAAGGTATAGGTAGCGATGTTCTTGGTATCACGCAAAGTGTTCTGCACGCAGATCTTGTCGCCGTTGATAAAATTGGTAGCACCATCGTCTTCGTATGCCACACGTGTCTGAAGCTTGCCAATGGTAGCGTTAATCTTCACAGCGTCGCTATCAGTCTGCGGAGTGAAGTCGTCTTCTTGTGTACAAGCAGCGAAGGTCAATGCCATGGCTGCAAGGACAATATATTTATTATAGATCTTCATTGTTATATACGAATAAAATTATCACTAAGATTATTACTCTGTTTCAAGGTTACCACCATTATCAGCCACCCAAGGTGCAGCGGTGATGTCACCTACAAACACCTTATCCTGACCAATCTGGAGTCTGATGTTGTATTGGCTATTAAATTTCAGTTCGTTTTCTACAGCAGCAAGACTGATAGTAGCCTTGAACACGCGACCGTCATTCATGGTAATCACGATTGGGAATGACTCGCATTTTTCCATAGGGATAACGAGAACCTCATGGTTGGTCATCGCCAATGTGGCAGTTGCTTCGCCCGGATAAGTCCAAGTGTTTTCTTTAATGTTCAAAGTACCCGAAGCATACATATTCTTGACCTCTATTGAAACGATTTCCAGACCACCCGCCTCTGTACCAAAAGTAGGCATGAGCGACAACTTGGCAAAAGCATGGCGCATAGTGAGGTGAATAGGATTTTCATCAATGAGACTTTGTGTTGCTATCAGATAATCTACCTGCTCTGTGGCATTGATGGCTATTTTACCATCTTCAGTAGCCCCCTCGCGATAAGGATACAAAGCATAAATCTTTTGTTTATTTTCACCCGCATACAGCACGGTATTGTTGGTGTACCAGTTGCCACCATTATTGATCCATTCTATATTTTTTGCATTGTAATTATCTCCTGAACCTTCTACCCATACACTCATTGCTATAGGCTCTTCCTTTCTTCCTATAAGTTGTCCTTCGATGATGGCACGAGTTGTCAATTCAGCCACACCAGCCGAAGCGATGGTGAGTGGAGTGTCCTTGTTTTCATCCACAGGGACATTGTCGTTGCTGCATGAGGCAAACATAGCTGCCAGGAATGCAAATGCTAAGAACTTTGTTTTTTTCATAAATGTTAGTTTTATTGATTGTTATTTATATTTATTCTTCTGTTGCTACACCGCCATTAATCGTTTGCTGTTGCCATGGGCTCACGGTTACTTCCATAATCACCACCTTCGGATTATCGTAAGCTACTCCCAAAATAAGCTTGGTCTTCTTTCCGGCAGTCAGCTCGATGTCAGTTTCTGGCACAAAGGTATAAGTATGTATACCGGCTTTGAAGTGCAAGCAGCCCACCCCTTTGGGCAAAGTCTGAGGGATAACCAGCTGTGCTTTGTTTACCCAATGCTCGTCCGATTCGGTGCTATCATCCTCACGGCCGAAGGTGCCCAGATTACAAGCCTGGTGGCTGGTGGCATCGGCCAGCAGCTTCATTGCTGTCGGCACCAAGGCAGCTTCGGTACATAAATCTACCGTAGCTTCTGTAGGTTCGTAATGGTGATGCAGTTCATCGTGCAGCTTAATGTGTACTTCGAGCTGAGCCATGAGGTGGCTGAGGGTAAACTCCGTTACCTTCTGGGAAGCCGGGGTTTCCACATAGTCCATCTGATAGGCTATGCCATCGGTGCTGCTTAGGGTGGTAGGCAGATTTCCGTCTGCCGGATAAGGGCAGAAGGTGGTGAGCTTCACCGTTCCGCTACTAGGCCACGACAAGCCATCGCCCACCCATTCAGCTGTTCCGCCATCGGTATCGGCCGGACGCAAGCGCCCCTTCTGTACTGAACCGTCCGTATCGAGCATCACCAACAAATCTTGTCCTCCTGTAGCTGTACGGCTGATATTCACCGCCCATGGTTCAGGAGTAGGCACTTCGGGAGTGCTTTCGCCATCGGTACAAGCCATACAGACAAACAAGCCTACCGAGAGCAGTAGTGGATTTAGATAGTTCTTGAAATGTTTCATATACTGTACTTTTTTATTTTTACCAAGGGAATGTACCAGTTCCGCTACCGCCCATGTTTTCTTCTTCGGTTTCGCCACCAATGATGGTGTTGCTACCGGCAAATCCTTGTTCTACTTCCACCTCTATAATTTCCACTTGAGGGGCTTCATACTTTTCTTTTATTGCCATATTCTTCTTTTATTCTTTATTATTGTTTGTTTTATTGTTTCTTGCTACCAGAAGATAATATGCAGATGGCGCACATGATCAGGAACATCGGGGTACAAAAAAAATCCCTGCTTGGCGAGAGCTTACGCTCCCACCAAGCAGGGACTGTCAGTCAGTCGGGCACCACCGCCCGGCCGATATCGATTATAGCCAAGAGCTTGCTTGCTTGCTTGCTTGCTAATGTTTTATACGATATTTGCAAATATTCGTTCATTATTTTTATCTTTATTTTGCAAAGGTAGGATATTTATTGGAACGAGCATTATGTTTGTAGGATTTTTTTGTTTTAAGACAATAAAAATAGAAACATCTATACGTCATGGAGAACAAAATGGCTTCCATACATAGAAACCTATATCTGATGCCAAAGCGGACCATTGCCCTTTCCTATATTCCTTTTGCTTCCTTCAAGAATGGCTGCTGTGACATACTTTTTGGCATGTTCGATGGAAGAGACAATCATTTCATCGGTAAGTATCTGATTCCCCTCGATGAGTCTTTGAGCAACCAATGTGGCTATGGCCGAAGAGAGCGTACATCCGGTGCCATGCAGGTTACGAGTCTCAATCTTTAAATCGGTAAAATGGTTGAGCATACCATTAGGAGATGCCAAAATATCGCACATGCCAGCGCCCTCCAGATGTCCGCCTTTTATCAGAACATGTATGCGATATAGGGAAGCTAACTCTTTAGCTGCAGCTTCCATATTGGCAATGCTTCCGATTTTTCTTCTCAATAAGACTTCGGCTTCATGCATATTGGGCGTAATAAGCGATACTTTGGGTATCAATTCTTTCTCGATGGTTTCTATTACATCATCGTCAATCAGTTGG
>JAFYWH010000019.1 GCA_017558175.1 Bacteroidaceae bacterium | reverse complement strand
TGAACCCTCAAGAAAAGGGTACACCTCCCAAGTTTTATGCCCAGGCGCAAGCTCGTGGCGATGTGAACATCCGCGAAATGTCGGAACGAATTCAGAGTGCATGTACCGTAAACAAGGCCGATGTGTATGCCGTGCTCGTGGCTTTGGAAGATGTCATTGCCGAAGCTTTGCAGAATGGTGAAATCGTCCGCCTTGGTGACCTCTGTACGCTGCAGGTGTCGCTTAGCGGTAAGGGTGCGCTCACCGAAGAAGACTACAACACTTCGCTCATCAAGAAGAAGCGCATCAACTTCCGCCCCGGCCGTGTATTGGCTAACGCCATGTCTTCCTTGAACTTCACCAAGGTGGAGATTAAGTATCCGAAGGAGGAAGAAGAGGAAGAAGGTGGTGAGGAAGAGTAATTAAGCTCACCACGGATTACACAGATTGACACAGATTATTTTTAATTCTTTATTGTCATCCAGACGACCATAGGGAGGAAGGATCTCGGGAACATACACGTGGATGCACTCGAGATTCTTCGCTACGCTCTGAATGACAAATACATCAGAAATCATAAATCTTAAAACTATGGAAAACGAAAACAAAAGCACAATTTGGAGCAAGATCCTTAAAATCACCATCACGTTGTTGACCGCCATTGCTACGGCTTTTGGCTTGCAAGCTTGCGGCGTTTTATGAGCAGCGCAATATCCTTGTTTCGATGGATAAAAAATCTCGGTAACATCCATGTGTGGTGTTGCCGAGATTCTTTCATTTTATAAATAACTATTAAAGTTTGTTCAGTTGGAGGAAATAGGGCTTGTTCAGTTTGCCAAATAATCAATAATTGTCCTTTTTAAAGTTAAAGAACTATAACGTTTAGTTTGTAAGGACTAATCTGTTTGGTCGGTATGTCAAATCTACTTAATTTTGACCAAATGAAGTTTACTAAATTATTGTTAGATGAAAATGTTATTACTTACACTCGCATGCTTTTTGGCTTCTTGTAGCCAGTCTCCTAAGTCTTCGGAAAAGCAAGAAACGTTACAGGCAGATTCGGTTCTTTCCTTTGCCGGAACGAAAATACTCCTGATGGGTGAGGGTTATCGCACTTATGGTTACATCCGTTATACGGAAGAGAATGGAAAAGCCTTTCTTGTGCAGGGAAACGAAAGGGAAAAGATAATCAAGACGTACGATTACTTGTCAGGAAAGGTGCTTTCCGAATCGGCATTGGATGCTGGTGAGGGTGAACTCTATGCTCATCATCCGGATACGGCTTTTGTGATTGACAGAAGTAAAGGAAAGGTAAGTATGGATGTTTGGCAACATGGGGAAAAAATTAAGCTTGATATTCCTATTCGTGTGAAGAAAGGACATATTGAACAATTCCCAAGATGTAGAGCCGATGGTGCTGTTCAAGTGGACGGAAAATGGTATGTCTCCTGCTATCGCATAGGCGAATATCCCGATGAGATGAAATCCGGAAAACACCGCTTCTCCTTGCTTGAAGTGGATTTGAAAAAGAAGGCCTATCGTTTTGCTGGTGCTTATCCGGAAGTGTATGCGTCTAATAATATGGGTACTTTGAACTATTGGGTTCCAAGTTTGTGCCGTGGTAAGAATGATGGGGAAATCTTGGTTGGTTTCAAGGCGTCTCCCGAAATGTTGGTTTATTCTCCTGCTACAGGGGAGTCAAGATTTGAATCGGTGAAGAGTATCTATGCAGATACCATCCCACTTCCTTTGACCGAGAAAGGCCGGGATTATTTCAGTGAATCGGATTCCTATTATTTGTATGCCCAATATTCACATTATGGTTCGATCAGTTACGACCCTTGGAAGAAAATTTACTATCGTTTTGTAGGGATTGGCTTGAATGATTGGAAATTGGAGTCCAGTCCTCGTCTTCAGGAAAAGAAAAAATGGTCTGTGATGGTTTTCGACACTTCGTTCCGTAAGTTGGGTGAGCAATATTTGGGCGGCGCTTATGATGTGGAATCGCATTTTGTTTCGCCCGATGGATTGTATATCTTGAAAAAGGGCCAGGATAAGCAGGTAGCTGAATATGCATTGTTTAAATATAATAAGTAGTACGATGAAGAAATTTTTATGGTTATGGTTGTCAGCCCTCTGTTTTTCGTGTTCTTCGAAACAGGGTGGAGCTGCGGTAGAAGGCTTGGATGCCCAGGCGTCCGTTTCTGTCGATTTGGTGGATTATATAGAAGGTGGGAAGGAGAATACTGTCGTTTTAAGTGAACTGGTCGACAGCTTACGATATGTACCTCTACAAACTCCCGATGAGTTGCCTATTGATGTCTTGTTGTCGGTCAAGATGTCTTCTCGATATATATTCGTATTGGATAGACAACAGAAGTTGTACAGATTCGACCATCAGGGCCGTTTCTTGAATCTGATAGGAAGTAGAGGCGAAGGGCCGGAGGAATATATCAACGCCATTGATTTCGAAGTGGATGAGGATAAGGATGCAGTGTATTTGTTTGACATCTATCGGAAGAAAATCAAGACTTACCGTATGTCCGGTGCATTCATGGAAGACATCATTGTTCCGGATGGCGTTGAAAGCATCGCCTTGCTGAACGACTCCTGCATCATCGGCTACAAGCCATGGTATACCTCTGCTGAGAAGGCGGATCAATGCATCATCTTTAACAAGTTGGCAGAAGTTTCCGAGGTTATTCCTTTCAAGCGGAAACAGGATGTGGGTGAAGTAAAGGCTGACTTGTTCCGTATGCCGGATTTTACGCAGATATCAAGTACTTCGCGATTCCGTATGCCTTTTGAGCCTATTATCTACAAGATTGCTGAGGAGAATAAACTTGTCAAGGAGGTAGAATTCGAAATGGGGAAATATCTTTTGCCGATAGAGGTGTCGATGAACAATGAATTGTATAGCAAGAATCTGGATGCTTCGTACATCTTCGAATTGAATGCAAGCCGAAATGCAGACTTTGTATACATGAATTTCTTTTACCATAAGAAGCATTATCGCGTGGTTTATGATGTTCCGCAAGCTAAGTTCTATACGGTGTTTGTTGGTCGTAAGCCGGAAGGAATCAAGAACGACATCGATGGTGGGGCAACGTTTTGGCCGATGTGGTTTGATGCGGATAAGATGATTGGTGCTCTTTCAGTAGATGCATTGGAAGAATCGTATGCGGATGATAAAATAGAGGCCTTGTATGATCAGTTTAAGGAGTATGATAATCCGGTATTGCAGATAGCAAGTCGAAGCACTATCAATGCTAAATTCCGTTAAAGCCTTTGTTGACTAAAAAAATAGTCATATATTAGCGAAAAATAATTAAACCGATCGTTTTATGGCAGAATTGACAAAGGCGGAAGAACAAATCATGCAGCATTTGTGGAAGTTGGGCGAAGGAACCGTGCAAGAGGTAATGGCCTCGATGGACGATGGCAAGCAGCCATCGCGCACCACCGTATCTACCATCATCCGCTTGCTGGAAGAAAAGGGAGTGGTGGGCCACAAACCTACCTCGGGCAGAGGATACATCTACTATCCGCTACTGAAGAAGGAAGACTATTCGCACAACCACCTGAAGGACTTTATCGGTCGCTATTTCGACAATTCGTTCTCCTCCATGGTGAGCTTCTTTGTGAAGGAAAACAATCTCTCGGTAGAGGAAGTGGACGAGTTGATGGAAATTATTAAAAAGGGTTCGGAAAAATAACGGAAGGACATACGCATGAAAAAACACCTATTGGGCTGTATGGCATTGGTAATGCTGGCTGCCTGCACAGGAACAAAGACGGACGGCACGGAGAAGGAAGGGGTAGAAACCATCCTGCCTTCGCAAGTGAACGAAGTAACCGTCATGAAGCTTGCCAAGAAGGACTTTAACCACGAGCTGGTGAGCAACGGAAAGATAGTGGCTAAGGAACATGCCGACCTTTACTTCCGCACACAGGAAGTGGTGGGCAAGGTATATGTAAAGAATGGTACAAGGGTACGCAAGGGGCAGAAACTGGCCGAGCTGGACTTGTTCAAGCTGAACAATAACCTGACGCAGAGCAAGAACGCCCTGGCACAGGCGGAGCTGGAGATGAAGGATGTGCTGATAGGTCAGGGATATGCTCCCGACCAGATGAATGCCATACCTGCCGATGTGCTGGAGCTGGCCCGCATCAAGAGCGGATACGCACAGGCCAAGGTACAATACGAGTCGGCCCAGCATGAGCTGGAGCAGGCTACGCTGACAGCGCCTTTCGATGGCGTGGTGGCCAACCTCTTCGACAAGCAGTATAACCTGCCCAAGAGCGGAGAACCGTTTTGCCGGGTCATCCGTACTTCGGCCATGGAGGTGGATTTCACCGTGCTCGAAAGCGAGCTTCCGCTGATCAAGGTGGGCGACCGCGTGGAGGTGATGCCGTATGCATCGGCCGTGGGAGTACGCACAGGTAGCATCAGCGAAATCAATCCGCTGGTAGATGCCAACGGCATGGTGCGCGTGAAGGCGCAGGTAGACGGTGGCGACCAGCTGTTCGACGGGATGAACGTACGCATCAGCGTGAAGCGTTTGCTGGGCGAACAGATGGTAGTGCCCAAAACGGCCATCGTGCTCCGTTCGGGCAAGCAGGTGCTCTTTACCGTGAAAGACAACATCGCGCTTTGGAACTATGTAACTACCGGCTTGGAGAACATGACGGAGTGTACCTTGGTGGACTGGGAAGCCAATGGTTTGCAGGAGGGCATGACGATAATTACTACCGGCAATGTGAATCTGGCGCACGAGAGCCCGGTGAAAATAATTGAATGAAGAATTCTTCATTAAGAAAAGATATGGTAAAATTCCTGATCCAACGCCCCATTGCGGTGCTGATGGCCTTTACGGCTTGCTTCATCATCGGGTTGGTAACGTACTTCACGTTGCCGGTCTCGTTGCTGCCGGACATTGCCATTCCGCAGATTACGGTGCAGGTGTCGGGCGAGAACTCGTCGGCACGCGAACTGGAGAATACAGTGGTGGCACCGGTGCGCCGGCAATTGCTGCAGGTGGCCGGACTACGCGAAATAAAGAGTGAGACCAGAGACGGTGCGGGCATTATCCGCATGGAGTTCGACTTCGGGGTGAACACCGACCTGGCCTTCATCGAAGTGAACGAAAAGATAGACGCGGCCATGAACAGCCTGCCCAAGGAGGCCGAACGCCCCAAGGCCATCAAGGCGAGCGCTACGGACATTCCGGTGCTGTACCTGAACATGACCCTGAAGAACGACCGCCCCTATGAGGATGCCGACGAACAGCAGTTCCTGACCTTGTGCGAACTGGCGGAGAACGTGGTGAAACGACGCATTGAGCAGCTGCCCGAAGTGGCGATGGCCGACATGACCGGCGTGCCGGGAAGAATGTTGCAGATTGTGCCCGACCAGGAGAAGCTGTCCATTACGGGCATCACGATAGCCGATATAGAGAATGCACTGGCTGCCAACAATGTGGAGCCGGGAAGCATGCTGGTGCGCGACGGATATTATGAATACAACATCCGCATCGCTACCTTGCTGCGCACGCCGGAGGATGTGGAGAACATCCATATACGCAAGGGCGAACGCCTGATGCAGCTGAAGGACCTCTGCCGGGTGGCGGTGGTATCGCAGAAGGAGCAGGGCTTGTCGCTGGCAGGCGGAAAGCGTGCCGTAACGTTGGCCATCATCAAGCAGGGCGACGAGAACATGGACGAGATGAAGGCGAAGCTGAAGGAAACGACGGACTACTTCGCCACGCTCTACCCGGACATCGACTTCCAGGTGTGCCGTAACCAGACGGAACTGCTGGACTATACCATAGCCAACTTGCAGGACAACTTCACCATCGGCTTCCTGCTGATATTCATCGTGGCCATCTTCTTCTTGGGCGATGTGCGCTCGCCGATTGTGATTGGGCTGAGCATGTCGGTATCGGTGGTGGTGACTTTCTTCCTGTTCTATTTCTTCGAGGTATCGTTCAATGTCATTTCCTTGTCGGGCTTGATCTTGGCGGTGGGGATGATGATAGACAACTCCATCATCGTGACCGAAAACATCTCGCAATACCGCGAAAAGGGCTACTCGCTGAAGCGGGCTTGTGTGGCCGGTACATCGGAGGTAATCACGCCGATGCTCAGTTCGTCGCTCACCACCATTGCGGTGTTCGTTCCGCTGATTTTCATGAGCGGTATAGCAGGGGCCATCTTCATGGACCAGGCTTTCTCCATAGCTGCGGGCTTGCTGGTATCGTACATTACGGGTATCATGCTGCTCCCGGTGCTTTACCTGCTGTTCTACCGCATGGACATCCGCGGCAAGAGCTGGCTCTCGAAGCGTTTCGACAACCGGGAGAAGAACAACTGGCTGGAGCATTTCTACGACAAGGGGATAGATTGGGTATTTACCCACAAGAAACTGAGCGTGGGTATGACACTGGCCACGCTTCCGCTCTGCGTGTTTTTCTTCTTCTACCTGGAGAAGGAGCGCATGCCTGAAATAGAGCAGAACGAGCTGGTGATGCGCATAGAGTGGAACGAGAACATTCATGTGGACGAGAACCGCCGACGGGTGGACAAGCTGATGAAGCAGACCGACGGAAAGGTGATGGAACATACGGCCTACGTGGGTATGCAGGACTACATTCTGAACGGTGGCAGCGAACTCTCGGCCACGGAAGCGGAGCTGTACTTCAAGACGGAGCGTCCGGAAGGCATACGTCCCTTGCAGGAGCTGTTGAGCCGGGAGGTAAAGGCAGCGTATCCGCAGGCGGTACTGACTTTCTCGCCACCGGAAACCATTTTCGAGAAACTCTTTGTAACGGGCGAAGCGGACGTGGTGGCGCAGCTGCATCCGGAAAACCGTTCGCAGGCTCCCGAACCATCGGTGTTGCAGGAGCTGGAAGCACGGATGATGCAGCGCACCGGCATGGAGACGGAGGGCATCGCTTTCCGTAACCAGATGAACCTGGTGGTAGACCGTGAACGCCTACTGCTGTACAACGTGGCGTACAACGAGCTGACCCGAGTGCTGCGCACGGCCTTCAAGGAAAATAAGGTCTCTACCTTGCGTTCGTACCAGCAGTATCTGCCGGTAGGCATTGCGGGCGAGGAACGGAGCATCAACGACATTCTGAGCAACACCTTGGTACAGACCCAGCCCGACGGCATGGGAAACGTGAACCATATACCGGTGAGCAGCTTGGTAAAGGTGATTCCTGCTGAAGACTTGAAGAGCATTAC
>JAFYWH010000002.1 GCA_017558175.1 Bacteroidaceae bacterium | reverse complement strand
TTTTGAGCAAAAACGGGATAATTTTTGTCATCATCAGAATATTTAGGAGATTTTCCTCTTGAAAGAAAAATACAAACATCTTCTAGGTTACACCATTTCCATCCGTTAGGCACTTCAAACGGCACATTCTCATAATGGGGCGTATCAGCAGTCTTAGAAGCCTTGCTCTTTTTGATTTTTCCTTCCTTTATCAGACGTTCTTTTTCTGCACGTATGCGTTCAAGTAGCACCGATGCTGGTTCATCGTTGGGGTCTTGTGGTACGAGCTTGCCATGAATAGCAAGGTCGAGTATCTTTTGACGTAGTTTCTTGGTATCCATGACTATTATTTTTTAGTTAGAAATAAATTGCAAAATTCATCAAGTTGCTGTTGCAAACGCTCCTGCGGAATGAGGATACGCTTATATTCAGCTATCATTGTAGGGCTCATACTACGACTCATTGCATATTCCACCACCACTCGGTCGGCTTCGGGGCAAAGAATAATTCCAATGGATGGATTCTCATTAGAACGCTTTACGTCTCTGTCAAGGGCTTCCAGATAAAATTCCAATTGTCCGAGGTCTCTTGGATGAAACTTCGTCTTTTTCAGTTCTACCGCTACCAAAGCCTGCAAACCACGATGATAAAACAACAAGTCCGCTTTATATGTAGAAGAACCAACTTGAAGTCTGTATTCCTGGTCCATAGAGATGAAGTCCTTTCCCAATTCAAGAATGAACTGCTTCATGTTTTCCACCAAACCTTTTTTCAGTTTTGCCTCACTATGTTTCTTTGGTAGATTAAGAAAGTCAACAAACAAAGTATCCTTGAACATTATAGGTGCATTGGGATATGCTTCAAGCATTCCTTTTGACATATTGTTTTTGCTACCCAACAGCGTTGAATAAGTTTGGTTGGAAATGCAACGTTGTAGTTCTCTACTTACTAAATGTTCTTTGTTGGCATAGAGTATATAGAACAGACGTTCTTCGTTACTCTTGCATCTACAAAGAATTTCTATATGATTGGTAAATGTTGTTAATTCCAATATCTTTGGCATTGGTCCATTTTTATGCTGGACTAATTGTGCAGGCAGTGACTGCACAATTACATTTGCTCCTGTGCTTGGTGTAATTGATGTTGTTGCAATTTGTGCAGGCACTGACTGCACAAATTCAGAGTTCAAGTATTTTTCGACTGTTGAAGCAAAAGTTTCTGATGAATATTCTTCATAAAACATTACCATGTTGTAGATACTTCTCCTGCTATATCCTTTAATGTCAGGACGCTGAGAACGTATATATTCTGATAACTGAGATACGACTTTGCTTCCCCATTCTTCGCTTTTTAGTTTGGCTGATACATAACCACCTACATGCCAAGCCGTAAGAAGCAATTCTTCATTTACGACTTTGGATGCACGGCTTTTATGTTGAAGAATAATATCAACAACTTCGCCAAACTGTTGTTCCATCGATATGACTATATTGTTTCCCATACCTTTAATCCTCTTCTATGTTTGCCAATAACTTCTCCAACTCCAGCACCGCAGCACTTATTGTTTGGCTCTTATCTTTGATGTCGGCCATCAATTCAGCCAAGGAACGATCATCGGAGTCTCCACCTTGCTTAATCCATGTGATATCAAGGCTTGTTTTGTCTCGCAAAGTTACTTCTTCTACCGTATATTTGCGCCAACGACCTTGTGGATTGGTCTCAGCATTGTATGTTTCTGTGCGTTCATTGATGTTCTCAGCATGATAACAAGCCACAAAATCGTTCAAGTTGTTGCGCTCCAATTTGTTTGTAGCAAGGGTGTGTTTCACGTCTGTACGGTAATCGTAGAACCAAATATCCTTTGTCGGTTCCCCTTTCGTAAAGAAAAGTACGTTGGCTTTTACACCCTGAGCATAGAAGATACCGGTAGGCAAACGCAGTACCGTATGCAAATTGAAGTCCTGCAACAATCGTTTGCGGATAGTTTCACCTGCACCGGCTTCAAACAATACATTATCAGGAAGCACAACGGCAGCACGGCCACCAGTCTTGAGCATAAGCATCATGTGCTGGAGGAAGTTCAACTGGTTATTCTTGGTCTCTACATAGAAGTCGGGACGATTGATGTCTACAGAGCCTGCCGGACGTGTGCCGAAAGGTGGGTTAGCCAAGATAACATCGACAAGTGTAGAAGGTTCCTTTTCTAACGAATCCTCACAAGCAATTGGGCTTCGGTCTGTACCCACTCCGTGCAGATAGAGATTCATAGAAGCCAATGTTACCACAAGCGGCGTGTTGTCGACACCATGCAATGCCTTGTTGCGAAGAAAATCTCGCTTCTCCTTGTTTTCCGACTGGTCTTTCATGTAGTCGTAGGCCGTCAACAAGAAACCTCCAGTACCGCAAGCTGGGTCACAAACAGTCTCTCCAATTTGAGGATTCACACAATCGACCATTGCTTGGATAAGTGGACGAGGGGTAAAATATTGTCCAGCACCACTCTTCTTGTCTTGTCCGTTCTTTTCCAGAATGCCTTCATAAATAGCACCTTTCACATCGCCATCCATGATAAGCCATTGCTCTTCATCAATCATAGTGATGACCTTTTTCAGATATACAGGTTTGTCTATCTTGTTTTGAGCCTTGGTATAAATGGTACCAATGAGGTTGTCTTGTTCGCTGAGAAGCTTTAGTGTGGCTTCGTATTGCTCTACCAACTCCATGCCATCAAGACAGTTCAGGTCATTCCATTGGTAACCTGCAGGGATGGCAGATTCTTCTCCAAAGAGTTCTGTGTTCTCTGCATCCATTTTCAGGAAAAGAAGGTAGGTCAATTGGGTAATATAATCGGTGAAACCAATACCTTGTCCGGCAAGGGTTGTTGCAAGATTCCACACTTTCTTGGTGAGCGTCTGCTCGGTTGATATATTTGTTGCCATATATGTTATGCTGTTTTTCTATATACTACGAAATTGAATACGGATTGTAAGGCTTCATTAGCTTTAGCCATATTGCCAAAAGCTTTGATAAGTTGTACGCCACGGTCTTGATTGTCTTCCCGCACGTCCTTTACGGTACAAGCACCATTGCAAGCAATATAGTTGGCTATCATGGCCATGATTTCGCGTTGCTTGTCGGTAAGGTTATAGTTACGCTGGTAGTGACCTACCCAAAGGTTGAAATAGCGTCCGGCAGAGCTGACGGCACTTTCCAGTTTTTCCACTTGGCGGTAGGCAAAGCGTACCAACTGGATAATATTGGTGAGTGCATCGGCTTCTTCTTTTTGGGTAGAACGGCGTACAGAGTCGGGCACGACAATGGAGTACGAATTCCAAAGTTGCTTGGAGGTGAATCGGTTGTTAGCCATTTTCAGTTTATTCTCCAGGTCTTTCAGCATGGAATAAGTAATAGCTTCACCACTGTTGTTGTATATGATGCGCAAAGCTTCTATGCTATCGCAATGTGTGCGACAGAACTCTTCGAAGGCATCAGTTGTACTTTTTGCCTCTTCCACCGAGAATCCTTGTGATATGAGGGTGTCTTCGCCAGGCATCAAAGTCTCTACAAACCCTTTCGCCAATATGAGGATATATTTACGTGCATCGGCATGGTTCGCCAAAGCAGACACCAAACCCTTACGTTCGTTGTTTGGATGATTGGTATCAATAAATTCTGGCAGCTGTTGGTTTTCGAGTGCATCATAAATACGTGATGCTATTTCATTCATCGCATCGTGTGCGAGATTGAAGAACTCTTCACGTTGTTGATTATTTGCCTTGTTATGTATTCTGGATAGTGTAGCAGCCAGCCTCTTTAAATAATTGTCTGGCAAAAAGCCATGCGAAATACGCTCCAACAGTGTTTCTAAGGTAATTACTTCTGTATCTGGACCATCCACTTGTGTCGGTATGGTATGTTCGTGCTCGGTTACACCCACAGCATCCACTAAGAAGAAGCAGTCCTTGCTAAAGGCATTAGGGGTTACGTTTCGCAGTTGTTCGTCTCCGATTGTGCGTACACCACGACCTTTCATTTGGGTATAAAGCGGAGCTGATTCTACATCACGCATGAACATGACCACTTCGAGCGGTTTCACATCGGTACCAGTGGCAACCAATGTGCAAGTAACCGCAATGCGGAAATCTTTATCATTCCGGAATTGACGGATAAGTTCATTGCTATCGCCTGCCGAATAGGTAATCTTTTGTACATAACGGTCGTCACTACGTTCGAACACCTCTTTCGCTATATTTACAATATTGGTAGCGTGAGCTTCATTAAGAGCAAAAATCAGAGTCTTGGGAAGATAGTCAAAATTGGGTTCACGCTGTGGATCATTAAACATATCCCGATAAACCGCATCTTTATAGGTCTGCAAGATGAGTTTTATTTGGGCAGGATTGATAACACTTCTATTCAGTTCTGTTTTTGAATAGTTTTTTGTCTCCTTATTGAGTATCTGCTCCACTTTTCCTGTATAACAGGTTACTCTTCTAAGTTTGTCTCCTTCTCTGATAGCACCACCTTCTTCGGTTGCTTGGGTCTTTATTCGATATACACGATGGTCCACGTTTACACCATCAACAATACTTTGTTCCAATGTATAGTTTACTACACGATTGTTATTGAAGAAAGCCATTGTCTCAGGAATAGGCGTTGCTGTCAATCCTATCAACTTGGCAGTATCGAAATATTCAAGAACCTTTCGCCAATTGCCATAGATGGAACGGTGACACTCATCAATAATGATAAGGTCAAAGAAGTCGTGCGGTAAATTTGGATTCTCAGGTAGAACAACTTCGCTTGTAGTATTGTCTGTGTCATCATCGTCAGTGTCTGTTATGTCTTCTCCTTTCAATAAAGAGAAAAGACGCTGAATAGTTGATATAACCACGTTGCTGTCACTTGGTATTTTAGCAGACTTCAAACGATTTACAGAATATATGGTATTGAAAGCATCGCCATTCTCCGTTAAGCGGAAAGTACCGAATTCTCCCTCTGCTTGTTTGCCAAGATTGTTTCGGTCAACCAAGAAAAGTACGCGACGCATCTTTGTGTAAGCCAACATTCTATAAGCGGTTAAACACGCTGTATATGTTTTCCCCGCTCCGGTAGCCAAGACCATCAGTGCTCTATTCTGACCACTGCGGAAACTCTTTTCTAATCCTGTTATGGCTTCGTATTGACATGCACGCAAACCCTTTGGATTCAATGTGGGTAATCCTGCAAATGGGTCTTCAATGCCAAGCATTTCAACCAGTTTCTTTGGCTTGTGCATGACTGTTATGTCTTCATAACCGGAATCTGTTTTTCTGAAGTCATGAAAACAATGTTGCTTACCATTAGAAGTATACAAGAATGGGATAGGCTTCTGATAGGCGGTATAAAAAGAAGGGACACCTCTGGCATAAGTTTCCACTTGTTCGCAGACAATATCTTTTCTGATGTCTACCTCTTCTCGCTTGGCTTCCAAAATACCAACCGCCTTTCCGTTGATGAAAAGAAAATAATCTGCCTCTCTATTGCCTTTCAGTAAACCTTCTCTTACAGCAACAGCCGTACTGTCCGCTTCAAATTCATCGCGGTTAATGACTTTCCAACCAGCTTCCGTCAGCCATTGGTCAATCTTTACTCTTGCTTTTTCTTCTGGTTTCATAAGCCTGCCAATTTGGAATTATTTCATATCTTCAGAAATCTCTAAGAATATTGAATTCTATATAATTTCGTTCTACATCGAATTTTGCGATAAATTTACTTTAATTTTTGCGATATATAGGTGATATGAGCATAAAAAATACATTTTCTATGGATTATTGTACTTATATTTCGTTTTGTTGACCAACCCAAGCCATTACGAAAACCCCCTTGCTTCATATCCCCGAGATCCTTCGCTTCGCTCTGGATGACATGCTGGGGGTAAAAGCAGAGAAAACCATTTGTCCGATGCAATTAGAAAAATTTTAATACCTTCGGACAAATGCTCTGGTGAGGTGATGATGTGCAACCTCGCCCTGAATAACAAGTTGGCTCTCGCGTGAATGGTTTAGCCTAATTAAATTTGCCACCCCAAGCACGAAGATAATCGAATAAAAGTTATCTTTGCATGGATGTAGAATAATAACCATTCAGAATAACACATGAAAAGATTTACACTGACCATTTTGATGTCCGCAGCCTTGCTTGGCATGGAGGCACGGACCAATGAAGCGGGCTTGGAGTTTGTCAACCAGCAACAGGCACAGGAGTTCCCTGTGTTGAAAACCGGAAAGGCCAATTTGGACAAGGCGTTTACCCTTGCCGTGGAAACTCTCTTCAAGAATACGCCCGACAGCTTGATCAAGGCGGGTGGTGCATACGGTGGCGAATGGACACGCGACGTGAGCATCAATTCGTGGAATGCGGCTGCATTGCTGATGCCCGAAAAAACGGCTTACTCGCTTTGGAGCGTCACGACAGACAACCGTACATTCATCGGCCATCAGTATTGGGACCATATCATTTGGGTGACCGGAGCATTCGACTTTTATCAGAAAACGGGCGACAGAAACTTCCTGCATCAGGCTTACATAGCATCGGCCAACACGATGAAAAAACTCGAGACCGAAGAATTCGACAGCAAGTATGGCTTGTTCATGGGTCCGTCGGTATTCAACGATGGCATTGCGGGTTACGAGGAGCCTATCTACGACGCCAAGTACCGGTCATCGTACGTGCTCGACCATCCGGCTTCGAAGACCATCAAGTGCTTGAGCACGAACTGCATCTACTACAATGCATACCGCGTGCTTGCCGAAATGGCCGCCATTGAAGGCGATAAGGTTGCCAAGAAGGCTTATACCCAGAAGGCCGGAAAGCTGAAAGCTGCCATCCGTCAGCACCTTTTCGATGCCAAGGCCAACAAGCTGAACTACCTGATTGATGGAGAGGGTACCGTGCACACGCATCAGGAAGCGCTGGGTGTATCTTTCGCCATTCTTTTCGATGTGGTGAGCGATGCGGAGGCCAAAAGAATCATCCCGAACATCTATTCAAGCAAGTTCGGCATCCCGTCCATTTATCCGCACTTCAAGCGTTTCGACAACGAGCATCCGGGCCGTCACAACCAAATCATCTGGCCGTTCGTGAGCGCTTTCTGGGCAGATGCAGCCCATGGCAAGGACTTCAAGGATATCTTCAGCTTCGAGTTGCAGAACTTGGCCGACCTGGCGCTGAAGAGCAACCATTGTTTCTACGAAATTTACAATGCCGAAACGGGTGCAGTAGATGGCGGCTGGCAGATAGACCACCAATGGAATTCGGTACACGACCAGACTTGGTCGGCCACCGGCTATATCCGCATGATTTTCAAGAACCTTTTCGGTATGCGCTTCACGCCTGAGGGATTGACTTTCTGCCCCGATGTGAAACTCCTTCAGGAATATGGCGTGGAAAAACTGAGCAACTTGCGCTATCTGAATGGCCGATTGGACATCACCATCAGCGGTAAGGGTTCTAAATTGGCTGCCGTGAAGGTGAATGGCAAGACTCAATCGGTGAAGAAGCCTATTGCTCCAGCCGATGGAATAACACGGATAGAATTGATTATCAAATAAAGCTGCTGAAAACTGAAAACGCTGAAAACACTTTGTAAGTTGTAGCAGGCTGCACGTGGTGGAAAAGAGTAGGTGTGGCATAAAATAAATTATTTAAGTTTCGCAAGTAATTATCCCCCTTGTGAAGGGGGCAGGGGGATGTTCTATTGGCTTTGACATCTATAATGAACAAGTATAATGTTTTACCATTTCTAGTGGAACATCCCCCAACCCCCTTCACAAGGGGGATGAAGATAGATTCTACTTGCGAAACTTGAGTAAATTGTCACTTCACACCATTACTTCGCCCCCAAATACTTGCCTGCAGTAATTTCTTCTACCGACAAGTTGAGGTAAACCATGCAGTAGCCTTTGGTGTAGTCGTCGCCATAGCAAGGAGCCTCCTCGAAGAAGAAGGCGATGTTGCCGTCCGGTTGCAGGCACATGGTGCTGTACGAGCTCTGTACCGTGCTCAGTTGCTTGCCCTGGGTCCAGCCAGCGGCAATGTCCGCCGGAGTGTAGGTCGCGTCGGCCGAGATTTCCTTATACCAGATGGTTACGTCGTTGCGGTCGTAGTGGCTCTTGCCGGCCTTGGGCTGCGACTGCAGGAGGAGCTTCACCGGAGTGTGGTCGGCTCTGCGGGCATCGATGCAGAATATCTCGCCGTTCGTGCCGTTGCGTCCACCATTATCGCAGCCCTCTGCCGTTGTGCTCCAAGTACCGCTGTTGGCCGACTTGTCGCTGTAGGTGAACACGTTGAATATACGGCCTCCCTGACGGCGAGAGCTGAGCAGAATCTGTCCGTTGGGCAGGATTTCCACCTTCGGCTCATCGGCCTGGGCAATGGGTTCCTGACTGCCGCCCAAGATGTTCCAGGTGGCACCCAAATCGTCGGTGTAGAGCACGTAGTTGTTCGTAGTACGCTTCGAGTTCTTGATGAGCACGGCGCCATATACACGCGCCTTTCCAGAGCCGTTGTAATCGGGGTCTACAGCCAGCTTTCCGCTGCCGAAGAACGCCGATACGCCTTCCGGAATCAAGCCGTTGCTGCCTGCATAGAGCTTGTGCGTCATCTCCTCAATGTGCCAGGTGGCGCCATTGTCGGTGCTGTAGATGCGTGCCATGCGGTTGGGGTTCGAGGCCGATCCGCGCGGATAAACCACATCGCCCGCCGCCGCCATCACCAGAATGTTGCTTCCGTAGGCTGCCATGGCTGCATCGCCATACGCACGCTCGTAGGTGCCGGCCTTGTTGTCGTCGCCTTGGGCAATGGTCTGTGTAGCGCTCCAGGTGGCACCATTGTCGTCGCTGGTACGCGCCACGAGGTCTATGCGCATGCTTCCGGTCTTGTGCACATCGCGCCCGATATCGTCGAGGCTATGTCGGTAGTCGCTCACGGCCACGATGCGTCCGCTGCCCGTTGTGGCAATGGCCGGGATGCGGTAACACTTCGGGTCATCATCGTAAAACAAGGTCACATCCTTGGTTCCGTCGGTCTTGAAGTGCGCCACGAGGGGAGTTCCGCGGGTAAGTTTCTTGATTTGCTTGCCGGTGAGCGTAGCCGATGTACCCAGCCGGGTGCTGCCGAGGCTGAAGCCCACGAACTCGAATCCGCGGTACTGGCGGGTGTAGGTGAGGGTTACGGTATCGGCCACATTGAGCACGAGCTGACTCTTCCGGAGGTTTTCAGGGGTAAGGATTACTTGACGGGATGTGCCGCTGCTGGTAAGGGTGATTCCACCGAAGTGGGTGTTCGGATTGGCCGATGTCCAGCCTTTTACCTTCACCTGGAGGGTAACATTCGCATCGGTTGCCATCGCTCCCAATGTAAGGAAGAACGACAGCAGGAAGAACGTGATTTTTTTCATGGTTTCATTGAGATTAGTTTTTATCTTGCTCAAAGATACGCATAAGTGAGGGAGAAACAAATTTTATTTCTATATTTGTTCCATAAACCAATAAGTAGTAACAGAACCTGAAACGACAATAATATAGCATATGACAGAACAAATTTGCGAAAAGTTAACGTATAATGGCAAGGAATATGATATTCATAATGAGCCTTTATATCCGTATTTAATACGTAACTATCCCACCAATTTATTTGGACCGAATAATAATACCATGCAAACGGACTGCGGGAGAGGTTATGTAGGCGAGTGGGTAATAGAAAACGATAAGCTATACTTGGTCAAGTTGGAAGTAGTGCCTTTTGACTGCGATGAATGTGATGGTATGAGTAGACTCTTCCCTGGTCAAGAAAAGGTGTTTGCCGAGTGGTTTTCGGGCCTCATCGCTATAGATGACGATGATCTTGTGGAATTTCACTCCAATGTCGGGAAAAGATTCCACCCCATGGTGTTCTTGAATTTTACAGACGGCTGCTTGGTGGGGAAAAAAGAAACGGGTTTGTATGAGTGACCCGGATGCTGATTTTAAAAAATCGATTTAGATGATTTAATAATATAGCAACATGACACTACAGATTAGAGAAAAGTTAACGTATAATGGCGAAGAATATTATATTTTCGGTGAGCCTTTATCTTCGTATTTATCACGCAACAGTCCCACCTGTTTAGACCAGTCGCGTAGGTTTGGATTCCAAACGAACTGTTGGAGAGGTTATGTAGGCGAGTGGGTAATAGAAAACGATAAACTATACTTGGTCAAGTTGAAATTAGTGCCTTTTGGCCGCGATGATCATGATGGTATGAGTAGACTCTTCCCTGGTCAAGAAAAGGTGTTTGCCGAGTGGTTTTCGGGCCACATCAGTTTTTTTGACGATGATCTTGTGGGCTCTTGCTCCAATGGTAGGGAAAAACTCCACCGCGTGGTTTTGAATTTTACAAACGGCTGCTTGGTAGGGAAAGAAGAAAAAGAAGAAGACATGGAGTTTGAAATGCCCGATATTTTGATTTGAAAAATGTCCCCCCCCGTTTTCAGCGTTTTCAGTTTTCAGCAACCGACTGGACAAGATGAAATAACTATGAATAGATATATTATTATATATAATATAATAATGAATTATCTTTACATATATTGCTATATGCAACCCACATGCTGAAAACTGAAAACACTGAAAACACCCGGTTCCGTAGGCGGGGCAGAAAGGGCGCTGGAGCAAACCTTTCGGCGCTTGTGGCAAGGCAGGAAAATGTTCGCGGTGAAGCCTCGAAGGGTTTCCCGTTTATCTGCTGCAAGGAGATTTGCCAACCCCGATTCTTTTTATAATTTTGCATCCGGTTTTTGAAAATGCACAAGTTCCAGATGAATACAATCAGCAAAAATGCAATGATAGGTTATCCGGCCGGCATCATTACGGGCATAACCTACGGACTGAATCCGCTCTTCGGCATCCCCTTGATGAACGAGGGCGCATCCGTAGAATCCATCCTCTTCTTCCGCTATCTGTTTGCGGTGCTCATGCTGGGCGCTTTCCTGCTGATGAGCGGGCAGAAGTTCCGCGTATCGGCCAAGCAGGCGGGCATCTTGCTGGTGCTCGGATTGCTGTATACGGCCAGCAGCATCTTCTTGTTCGAGGCGTACAACTACATTGCCTCCGGACTCGCCACCACGCTTATTTTCGTCTATCCGGTGCTGGTGGCCATCATCATGGTGTTTCTGCGTGTGGTGCCCTCGTGGCAAGTGTGGCTGGCCATTGTGGCTACCTTTGTGGGGGTGGTGATCATGACGCAGGGCGATGCAGCGCAGGCCATCGACCCCATCGGAGTGCTCCTTTCGCTGGGCTCGGCCACGGTGTATGCCTTCTTCATCGTCATCATCAACCGGAACAAGACCATCGGAAGCATCTCGAACTCGCTGCTCACTTTCTACACGCTGTCGGTAGGAGCCGTGATTTTCCTGGCTAAACTCTGCACCTCGTCCGCACCCATGACACAAGGCATCGAGGGGGCAGGGGCGTGGCTCAGTCTGCTCGGGCTGGCCTTCCTTCCTACGGTGGTATCCACGGCCTCGCTGGCCATTTCTACCCGCAACATCGGCGCCACGAAGGCTTCCGTGCTTGGGGTATTCGAGCCCATTACGGCCATTCTGGTGGGCACGCTGGTATTCGGCGAAGCACTCACGGCGAACATCGCCACCGGCATCTTGATAGCCATGGCTGCCGTGACATTCATGATTCTCTCCACCAAGCGATAGGGGCGCTTTCTCGGCGTGCTGCACACCGGCTGCCGATGCGGGAGTGCCCGTCAAGGCTCTCCCAAGTGTCGGACGATGGCTTCTACCTCGGGCTTGAGGAAGGTGCGTCGCTTCGGCTGATAGTTCATGCCCTCGAGCTCCTGCATGAGTAGGGGGCAACCCTTGATCCATCGGTAGAGGGTTTTCTGAGCGGTTTCGGGACTGCTGCATGGCTGGTAGAGCAAAGCCAGTTCGGCCTTGCCATAGGTACGGTAATTGAACATAAATGATTGGAGTTTTAGTGTGATGAGAAGTGTCTTTCGAGATATCAAAGATACGAAATATTTACACGAAATCCAAATTTTCCACCCACTATTTGCACCCTTATCAGGACATATCAGTACATTGCCGGACATAGCGGGACATTACCGGACATTGCGAGTTTGGGGTGTTGTATCTTTGTGTTGTGATTCTTCGAAGACCGCTTTTCCTGTCATCCAGAGGAGCTTTAGCGACGAAGGATCTCGAGTGCATCCACGTGTATGTTCACGAGATCCTTCGCTTCGCTCTGGATGACAAATAGAAAAAATCCGTGGAAATCTGTGGTGCAAAAAATCATTAACCTTAAAACCTAAAACCTATGGCAAGATCAGTAACCTATTCAGTTGTCCCTCGTAGAAATCCTTCGGAAAAGGGAACCCCACCCAAGTATTATGCCCAGGCGCAAGCCAGAGGCGATGTGAACATCCGCGAAATGTCCGAGCGCATCCAGAGCTCGTGTACCGTAAACAAGGCCGATGTGTATGCCGTGCTCGTAGCCCTCGAAGATGTGGTGGCCGAAGCCATTCAGAACGGCGAAATCGTCCGCCTCGGCGACCTCTGTACCCTCCAAGTCTCCCTCAACGGCAAGGGTGCCCTCACCGAAGAAGACTACACCGAGAGCCTCATCAAGCGTGCGAAAATCAACTTCCGTCCCGGTCGCGTCCTCGCCAACGCCTTGACTTCGCTCACCTTCTCGAAGGTGGCCGTGAAGTATGCCAAGGAAGCAAGCGAAGAGGAAGAAGGGGGAGGTGAGGAAGAGTAATCTTTCTTGGTTCACCACAGAGGACACACCCACTAATCCCCCTTGCGAAGGGGGCTAGGGGGATGTTCCTTCCGAATGGAGCATAAGCACATGGCCTTCCAAGCTAATGCAACATCCCCCTGCCCCCTTAATTAAGGGGGATGAGCCAATAGAATCCCCCTTAGAAGGGGGAACGGGGGATGTTTCATCAGCAATGAAATTCTAGTGGATGCACCCGAGATCCTTCGCTTCGCTCTGGATGACAATAAGCAATAAAAAGAAGAAACTCCGTGAAACTCTGTGTACTCTGTGGTGCAAAATAACTATCAACTATCATAAAAAAATAAAACTATGGAAAACAAAACCCTTTGGAATAAAATCCTGAACATCATCATCACCGTGCTCACCGCCATTGCCACCACCTTCACCACTACCTCGTGCATCGACATGATGTAGTGTCTACATACAAGCATCCTCCCTCAGCCACCAAGCCGGGGGAGGATTTTTCGTATCGGGGCACAGCCCCACCGTTTTCAGCGTTTTCAGTTTTCAGTATACCCTATGCACATATATAAAAAAGGTGTCCCCTCGGAATGAGAGAACACCTTTTCATGTATCTGGGTACGATGGGATTACATCAAGAATCCGAGCAAGATACCGGCAGCAACAGCCGAACCGATTACACCTGCTACGTTAGGACCCATAGCGTGCATCAACAAGTAGTTGGTTGGATCGTATTCCAAACCTACTGTCTGCGAGATGCGGGCAGCATCAGGCACTGCAGATACACCGGCATTACCGATAAGCGGATTGATCTTCTTGTTCTTCGGGAGGATGAGGTTGAACAACTTCACGAAGAGAACACCCGATGTAGTGGCGATGATGAACGACAACGCACCGAGACCGAAGATAAGAACAGAGTCGAATGTCAAGAACTCAGAAGCCTGAGTAGATGCACCCACTGTCAAACCGAGGAGGATGGTGATAGTGTCGATCAGCGGACCACGGGCTGTTTCGGCCAAGCGGCGAGTCACACCACTTTCCTTCAACAAGTTACCGAAGAACAACATGCCGAGCAATGGCAAACCAGACGGTACGAGGAAGCAAGTGAGCAACAAACCTACGATAGGGAACATCACCTTTTCAGTGTGCGATACGGCACGAGGAGGCTGCATGCGGATAACGCGTTCCTTCTTGGTAGTGAGCCAGCGCATGATAGGAGGCTGGATAACCGGAACCAACGCCATGTACGAGTACGCCGAGACGGCAATAGCCCCCATGAGGTTTGGTGCCAGCTTCGAAGAAAGGAAGATAGCTGTCGGGCCGTCCGCACCACCGATGATACCGATAGCACCTGCCTGCATAGGGTCGAAACCAAGCGCCAAGGCAATCATGTAAGCACCGAAGATACCGAACTGTGCAGCTGCACCCACGAGCATCAACTTAGGGTTGGAGATAAGGGCCGAGAAGTCGGTCATGGCACCGATGCCCAAGAAGATGAGCGGCGGATACCAACCCGAGGTTACCCCCTGATAAAGGATGTTCAATACAGAACCTTCTTCATAGATACCGACCTTGAGGCCTGCTTCCATGTTGAAAGGAATGTTACCAATGAGCATACCGAAACCGATTGGAATCAGCAACATCGGTTCAAACTCCTTGGCCACGGCCAAGTAGATGAACACCAAGCCCACGAGGATCATCACCAAGTGACCAACGGTAGCGTTGGCAAAACCGGTGTAGGTCCAGAAGTCGGCCAGGTTATTCGAAATGAAATTCAGAAATTCGCCCATAATTATTCGATGATTACGAGGTCAGTACCTTCAAGGACAGATTCGCCCTTGCTTACATTGATAGCAGTTACCTTACCGTCCTTGTCTGCGTTGATGCTGTTTTCCATCTTCATCGCTTCGAGGATGATAAGAGTTTGTCCTCTCTTCACTTCGTCGCCTACATTGCACTTGATGTCGAGGATTACGCCCGGAAGCGGTGACTTGATGCCACTCTTCGCAGCAGCAGGCTTAGCAGCAGGAGCAGCGGCCGGAGCGGCAGCAGCAGCTGGCTTGGCAGCCGGACGGGCTACTGGTTTAGGAGCAGGAGCAGCCTTAGGCTTCTTTTCCATTTCTACGGTATAGTGAGTACCATTGACCTCTACATGGGCAATGTTGTCTTCAATGTCTCCAATGACTACATTGTAAAGGTTGCCATTGATTTTATACTTATATTCTTTCATTGTTTTATCAGATTAAAAGGTAAATGTTTATTTCTTGGGGAGTTCGCGCAAGGTGTAGATCTTCGAGCTCCATGGAGAATAAGTTCTCTTCACGCGGGTGATGGTAAGTACGGTGTCTTCCACATCGTGCACGTCGTTCTGCATTTCGTGCATAGCCATTGAGATGGCTGCGATGACTTCGCCCGGAGCTTCGCCCAATTTCTTTTCCTTAGCTTCTTCTTCGCACTTGATGTCCTTCACTTCCATAGCGTTGCGGCGACGGAGGCTGATGGCTGCCTGACCGATGAGGCGGAAGCAGATGTACAACAGGATAAGGCCGAAGAATACCACACTCATGGCGGTGATGGACATACCTACACCGGCGCTGTCGTGGCTCTGGAACTTTTCCATCTTGGCATTGCCTTCGATGGTCTGGTTGTTGGTGCTCGGAGTAACATACTTGTCGGCTGCTGCGCCCTTCACTTCCCATGCATCGGCTGCATCGCTTACGCGGGCATACGACTGGTCTGCCTGGAGGGTGTTGGCAGGAATAGTCACTTGGTCTACCAACTTCTTGCCCGAGTCATAGAGACCTACCCAAGTGGCAGTAGTTCCGTCCATCACGAAGTTGGTGTGGAAAGTACCGCGGTTAGGTTGTCCGTCTGCCCAGAAAAGAGCGTGCTGGCGAGGCTTGACAAGGGTCAAGACATCACCTTTCGGAATGAAATAAGTAGCAGTATCGCCTGCCTGGTTGCTCATCTTGAGCTGATAGCCGGCAAGGTCTGCACTGGTGTATGATTTGTTGAAAACTTCAATCCAGGCACCGTGAACGCCGTAGTCGTCTTGAAAATTCGCTTGATTTTCAATCAGCACTTCGTTCAGCACCAGCTTGGAGTTCACTTCCTTTTCACCGCAGGAAGCCAATCCCAGCATCATCGCCAAAGAAAGAAGAAATCCGATTGTCTTTTTATTCATAATCGTTCTTGTTTTTAGGGATGATTACAAAGGAATGTTACCGTGCTTCTTAGCCGGGTTAGTGAGCTTCTTGGTTTGCAACTGCTGCAATGCACGGATTACGCGGAAGCGGGTGTTGCGTGGTTCAATCACATCGTCAATGTAGCCATACTTAGCTGCATTGTAAGGATTAGCGAACAACTTGGTGTATTCTGCTTCCTTTTCTGCCAAGAACGCAGCAGGATCGGCCTGTTCCTTAGCTTCGCGTGCGTACAATACTTCTACAGCACCTGCACCACCCATTACGGCGATTTCGGCAGTAGGCCATGCGTAGTTCATGTCACCACGGAGCTGCTTACAGCTCATCACGATGTGTGAACCACCGTACGACTTACGGAGAGTTACAGTTACCTTAGGTACAGTAGCTTCGCCATAAGCGTAAAGCAACTTCGCACCGTGAAGGATAACGGCGTTGTATTCCTGACCTGTACCTGGGAGGAAGCCCGGTACATCGACCAATGTTACGAGAGGAATGTTGAAGGCGTCGCAGAAACGAACGAAACGGGCAGCCTTGCGCGATGCGTTGCAGTCCAATACACCTGCCAAGTACTTAGGCTGGTTGGCAACGATACCTACCGACTGGCCACCGAAGCGAGCGAAACCGATGATGATGTTCTTTGCATAGTCCTTCTGGATTTCAAGGAATTCACCATTGTCCACTACTGCACCGATCACTTCGTACATATCGTAAGGCTTGTTCGGGCTGTCTGGGATGATTTCGTTCAATGAGTCTTCCAAGCGGTCGATTGGGTCTGTGCATTCCACGAATGGAGCTTCTTCCAAGTTGTTCTGTGGAATATAGCTGAGGAGCTTGCGGATAAGGGCAAGAGCTTCTTCTTCTGTTTGAGCTGTGAAGTGAGTAACACCCGACTTGGTAGAGTGTACGCTTGCACCACCGAGGTTTTCTTGCGATACGTCTTCACCGGTTACAGTCTTCACTACCTTCGGACCAGTCAAGAACATGTACGATGTTCCTTCCATCATGAGGGTAAAGTCTGTCAAGGCAGGAGAGTACACAGCACCACCGGCACACGGACCGAAGATACCCGAGATCTGTGGGATAACACCCGATGCCAAGATGTTGCGTTGGAAAATTTCAGAGTAACCTGCAAGGGCGTTGATACCTTCCTGGATACGTGCACCACCCGAGTCGTTGATACCGATACAAGGAGCACCCATCTTCATGGCTTGGTCCATAACCTTACAGATTTTGAGTGACATGGTTTCTGACAAAGAACCTGCCGATACGGTAAAGTCTTGAGCGAAGATGTACACCAAGCGTCCGTCGATAGTACCGCAACCGGTTACCACACCGTCACCAGGATAGTGCTTCTTTTCCATACCGAAGTTGGTACAGCGGTGTTCTACGAACATGTCCATTTCTTCGAAGCTACCTTCGTCGAGCAACATGGCGATACGTTCGCGGGCTGTAAATTTACCCTTTTCGTGTTGCTTTGCAATGGCCTTTTCACCACCACCCAAACGTGCAGCGGTACGGCGGTCAATAAGCTCTTTTATCTTTTCAAGTTGATTGCTCATTTTTTTATGAATTTAAGGTTTATATTTCTATTTTTTACTTGTCATTCAGACGACCGTAGGGAGGAAGAATCTCGTGTACATCACGCTATATCCACTTCAATTCAAGGGCTAAGTTCCAAAAATGAGGGTTGGCTTTCTTTATCAAAGATTCTTTTTTCTCTCTACTCCAGCCTTTCAGCTCTTTTTCGCGGGCGATAGCTTCTTCTACATAAGTGTAAGCTTCATAATACAATAATGAGTGGCATCGGTATTTTTTGGTGAATCCTTCAATCACTCCATTCTTATGTTCCATATATCTTCGGTACAAATCATTGGTTATTCCGATGTATAAAACAGAATGCGATTTGTTCGATAATATATAAACCCAGTATTGATGAATGTTTACCATTAATTTATGTTCCCGAGATTCTTCGCTTCGCTCTGAATGACAAACAGCAGTTACTTATTCGGATTTTCGCAAAGTTCTGTCAATACGCCGAGAGTTGATTTCGGGTGAAGGAATGCGATGTTCAAGCCTTCAGCACCCTTGCGAGGAGCCTTGTCGATAAGCTTGATGCCTGTACCTTCAGCTTCGGCCAAAGCATTGGCTACGCCATCTTCTACAGCGAATGCCAAGTGGTGCATACCACCGTTGCCATTGTTCTTTTCGATGAACTTGGCGATAGTACTTTCAGGGCTTGTCGGTTCAAGGAGTTCTATCTTTACGTCGCCTACCTTCAAGAAAGCAGTTCTTACTTTTTGGTCTTCTACTGTTTCGATGTTGTAGCACTTCAAGCCCAACACGTTTTCATAATAAGGAAGAGCTTCTTCGATGCTCTTTACAGCGATACCCAAATGTTCGATGTGTGAGATTTTCATAATAGTAGTATTTTTTGATGAGATTTAAAGTTTTCATTTATATTATCAAGGTACAAAGAAAATAATTTCACATTAAATAAAGAAATATTTCCCTAATTTATTTTCATGAATTTATCGGTATAACCATCCGGCAAGCCTGTTCAGCCACTCCCAACCGAAACGGAACCACCGGCGGGTGCTGATTTGTTTGCCTCCGAAACTGAGCAGGAAGTGCCGGTATCCGGTGTGCTTGAAGGGGAGTCCGGCGTCCATGAACTCGAAGTGCTGGTAGCCTTTCTGGTGGGCATCGGTCATGGCTCCCCAAATGGCCATGGTCCGGGGGTGCAGTCGACGGTAGGTCTTTTGCATGCCGAAGGAGAAGGCCAAGTGAGCGCGGTCTTCCATATAGATGCAGAACGAACCGCCTATAATCCTTTCTTTATATTTTACAATAAATATCCGGGCTGTTTCTTGGTTGGCATTCAGCTGCAGGAGCAGACGGAACAGCTCCAGGTCGGGGAAGTGCTTCCGTAGCTTCGATGAATAGTTGAGCTGCAACAAGCGCAAGAACGAGTCTATCTCTTCCTGCGTTTCTGCCATCCGGGTAGTGACTCCCCGCTTCTGTGCTTGCCTGATTTCTCGCATTCGGGAAGCGTCCAACCGCTCTTCGGGCGGAAGGCTATGGAGCGAATTGTATACCCTCAGCCAGCTGATGGGGAAATATGCATGGTTGCGGAAGTGTCTGTAGCCGAACAGGGCAGTGGGCAGGTTGCGTACTTCGACAAGGAAGCATTCGTTCTTCACCTCTTGGGTGAGGTGCTCCAGCATCAGGCCGAACAGATCGTCTTGCGGCAGGCGATGGTCAAAGTATTCTCCGGTGCCGAACAGCTCGCACCGCTTGATGATGGAGGGCGGAAACAGGCGGGCACTCCGGCGGATGACGGCCAGGAGCTTGGCTACCGGTTGCCCGTCGATGGAGGCCACGACGAGGATGGGCGAATAGCCGGGTGTCCGGGCATAAACATGAAACAACTCGGACGAGCAGGAGAGGCTTTTGCCCGGTAGGTTGGGCAAGGTGCTTCCCGAACGGTATGTCATCAGTCGGATAGGGTTCATAAATGCAAATTTAGTTTTTTTTATTGAGGAATTCCTATTCAAGTTGTATATTTGTGCAATAAAACAGAAATAGTATGGAACAATTTAGTGATTTGATAAAGAACAGACGAAGCATGCGAAAGTTCACCGAACAGGAGCTTTCACAGGAAGAAGTGGTGTCGCTCTTGAAGGCAGCCCTGATGTCTCCTTCGTCGAAGCGCAGCAATCCGTGGCAATTCATTGTGGTAGACGATAAGCATACGTTGGAACAGCTCTCCCATTGCAAGGAGATGGGGGCTTCGTTCCTGAAGGATGCGGCACTCGCTATCGTGGTGATGGCCGACCCGTTGGCCAGCGATGTGTGGATAGAAGATGCTGCCATTGCTTCGCTCATGATTCAGCTGCAGGCCGAAGACTTGGGCTTGGGAAGCTGCTGGATTCAGGTACGTGAGCGCTATACGGCTACCGGCATGCCATCCAATGAGTTTGTACATGGAGTGCTCGACATTCCTTTGCAGCTTCAGGTGCTGAGCATCGTAGCGGTGGGCCACAAGGGCATGGAGCGTAAGCCGTTCAACGAAGAACATCTGCAGTGGGAAAAGGTTCATCTGGGCAAGTATGGAAATGAATAAGCAGTTGGCATCGGCGGGCAACAAGCGTATCGCATTGGTGGGTGCCGGCAATGTGGCCACTCATCTGGGCATTGCCTTGCAGCAGGCCGGATGGCAGATAGCACAAGTCTATAGCCGTACGGAAGCATCGGCCTCGGAGTTGGGCAACCGCTTGCAGGTGCCTTATGTCACTTCGTTGGAAGCAATCTGCACCGATGCCGATATCTACATCGTGTCGGTGAAGGATGATGCCCTTCCGGTACTGATACCGGAGCTGGTGAAGGGAAGGAACGGCATGTTTGTACACACGGCCGGAAGCGTTCCGATGAAAGTATGGAAAGACCATGCTCCTTGTCACGGAGTGCTTTACCCGATGCAGACCTTCAGCAAGCAGAAACCGGTGGATTTCAGCAAGGTATCTTTCTTCCTCGAAGGTGATGGGGAAGAGACGTTGGTGCAGCTCAGGGAGTTGGCCTCTTCGTTGAGCGGGCTGGTATACGATGCCACCTCGGAACAACGGATGGCTCTGCACATGGCGGCGGTCTTTGCCTGCAATTTCACCAACCACATGTATGCCCTCAGTGCCCACTTGCTGGAGAAGAACGGCTTGCCTTTCGAAGCCATGCTCCCCTTGATAGACGAGACGGCCCGCAAGGTACACGATCTTGCTCCCAAGGCTGCACAGACGGGCCCGGCCATCCGCAAGGATATGAATGTCATGAACAAGCACCTGGACATGCTGGCAGATGAACTGGGATTGAAAGAACTCTATGAAAAGATAAGTAAAAGTATACAGGAATTATGATAAACTACGACTTGAAAAAGATAAAGGCCATTGTCTTCGATGTGGATGGTGTGCTCAGCAGCGAGACCATCTTGTTGCATCCCAATGGCGAGCCGATGCGCTCGGTCAACATCAAGGATGGCTATGCCTTGCAGTATGCCGTGAAGTGCGGACTCATAGTGGCCATCATCACCGGAGGCAAGACTGAAGCCGTGCGGAAGCGGTACGAAGGCTTGGGCTTGACGGAAGTCCACATGGGTGCATCTGTCAAGATTAAGGAATACGAAGCATTGAAAGTTAAGTACGGATTGAAGGACGAGGAAATACTCTACATGGGCGATGATATCCCCGATTACGAGGTGATGAAACTCTGTGGATGTCCGTGCTGTCCGGCCGATGCCGCACCGGAAATCAAGGACGCTTCCATCTACATTTCGCATCGTGACGGTGGCTATGGCTGCGGTCGTGATGTAGTGGAGCAAGTGCTTCGTGCACAAGGAAAATGGATGCAGGACGCTAAAGCTTTCGGTTGGTGATATGTTGGAAAATCTGAACAAATACAAGGTGGTGCTGGCATCCAATTCGCCACGCCGCAAGGAGCTGTTGTCGGGCTTGGGCATCCAGTACGAAGTCAAGACCCTGCCCGATATAGACGAGTCCTTTCCGGAAGGCTTGTCGGAGGTAGAAACCGCTACTTACATTGCCCGTGCCAAGGCCGATGCCTATCGGGGAATGATGGGGCAGAACGAGCTCATTATCACGGCCGATACCATTGTTTGGCTCGATGGCGAAGTGATGGGCAAGCCTGCCGATGAAAAGGATGCCCGGAGAATGCTCCGGGCATTGTCGGGACAGACTCATCAGGTGATTACCGGGGTATGTCTGACCACGACCGATGTGCAAAAATCCTTTGCAACGGTGACCGATGTCACTTTCTCTGTTTTGTCCGATGAGGAGATAGACTACTACATTGAGCACTATCGTCCCATGGATAAGGCCGGCAGCTATGGCATCCAAGAGTGGATTGGCTTCGTGGGTGTGGAAAGCATTTCCGGCAGCTATTTCAATGTGATGGGACTCCCCATCCAGCGTCTGTATACAGAGCTCAAGAAGCTTTAGTATTCGTATGCATCATAATCTTTGGCGTGAAGGTATTCGTGTATCTTTGCGTCTACGGAGTATTGTCCCGGGCCGCTGATGTACATCAGGATGAACATCATCAGGTAGACGAATGCCAGCTCGCCCTCGACAATGCTCCCTTCGTGTATATGGAAGAACGCCACCAGCATGACGATGACCATCGGGATCATCATAATCCGGTAAAGCGCCCCGATGATGAAGAAGATGGAGCAGAGTATCTCGACAAAGATGACGAACAGCAACGAGATTTCGCTGCCTATATGCGTCGGGTCGGGAAATACGAAACAGAGTTCGGTATAGTTGTATACCTTCTCCAAGCCGTGCAGCATCAGCATCAGTCCGAAGAAAAGGCGGAGGCACAGCAGCAAGAGCGAAAAGCTTTTGGAATCGGTGGGCTGGGGGAAAAGAAAATCTTTCATATGCATTTTATTTTTATGCCAAAAACGTCCCAACTGGCAAAAAGTTCGCCTAAAAACTTCATGTTTCTCCTTAAAAAATGGGATTTTAGAAAATAAAAGCTAATTTTGTAACGATTTACATACAGAAAGTAATAAATAAATATATATAACAAAAGAAAAAACATGAAGACACTTTTATTTTTAGGCAATATCGGAACAGGAGAAATCATCCTCATTGCCTTGGTGGTATTGCTCCTTTGGGGCGGTAAGAAAATTCCTGAATTGATGAAGGGCTTGGGCAAAGGCGTGAAGAGCTTCAAGGAAGGTATGAACGAAATCGAGAAGGAAATCAAGATCGATGAAACTCCAAAATCAGAAAAATAATCATTAACCATAAAAATCTAATCACAATGGGAAAAGAAATGTCAAGAAGATCGTTCCTTAAGACAGGTACGGCTGCTGCTATCGGTTTGTCAATGACTCCAGCCAGTTTGTTTGCTGGTGTAGATGCACAGAAGAAGAAAAAGGCTGCCAAGGATGGTAAGCTTAAGATATTGGGCGTAGGTATCGGTGGTCGTGGTGCTGCTGTACTCCGTGGATTGGAAACTGAAGACATCATCGGTTTGTGCGACGTGGACTGGAAGTATGCAATGCCAGTGTTCGAACGCTATCCTAACGCTAAGAGATACAACGACTATAAGGTGATGTTTGCCGAATTGCTCGACCAGTGTGACGCTGTGGTTTGTGCTACTGCCGACCATACTCACGCTATCATCTGTGCTGAGGCTATCGCTGCCGGCAAGCACGTATATTGCGAAAAGCCATTGACTCACTCTGTATACGAATCTCGTCTCCTCACCAAGTTGGCTGCTAAGCACAAGGTTGCTACTCAGATGGGTAACCAGGGTGCATCACAAGAAGGTGTACGTCAGGTTTGTAACTGGATTTGGAATGGTGTAATCGGTGAAGTTACTAAGGTTGAAGCATTTACTGACCGTCCTATTTGGCCGCAAGGTTTGGAACGCCCGGCTGAAACTCCAGCTGTTCCTTCTACATTGAACTGGGATGCGTTCATCGGTCCGGCTCCAATGCGTCCTTACAACCCTATCTATACTCCATGGAACTTCCGTGGCTGGTGGGATTTCGGTACAGGTGCGTTGGGTGATATGGCTTGCCACATCTTGCATCCGGTATTCAAGGGCTTGAATTTGGGTTATCCTACTAAGGTACAGGGTTCTTCTACTTTGTTGTTGTCTGAATCTTGTCCGAATGCACAATACGTGAAGTATACATTCCCTGCTCGTGACAACATGCCTAAGGTAGCTATGCCAGAAGTAGATGTATACTGGTACGATGGTGGTTTGATTCCTGAACGTCCAGCTGAATTGTTGGCAGGTAAGAACTTGAACTACAATGGTGGTGGTGTTATCTTCTACGGTACTAAGGATATCTTGATTTGCGGTTGCTACGGTCAGAAGCCTTATTTGGTATCAGGTCGCACACCGGAAGTTCCAAACTTGTGTCGTGAAGTGACTTTGTCTCACCAGCAAGACTGGGTACGTGCTTGTAAGGAAGATCCAGAAGTACGTGTACCAAGTGCATCAGACTTCGCAGAAGCTGGTCCATTTAACGAAATGGTGGTTATGGGTGTAGTAGCTGTTCGCTTGCAGGGCTTGAACCAGATCCTCGATTGGGATGGCGAAAAGATGGAATTCACTAACATCCCGGCCGATGCTACTGTACGCAGCGTCATCAAGGATGGTTTCAGCATTAAGGATGGTCACCCAACATTCGACAAGACTTGGACAGAACCAGTCAATGCACGTGAGTTTGCTGCTGAATTGATCAAGCACAACTATCGTGAAGGTTGGGAATTGCCAGCTATGCCTTAATAAGAATACTTTCTCCTGATCCCCCTTGTGAAGGGGGTGGGGGGATGTTTCATTTAAGATATAATAAACATTAATTTATAACACATGGGGGAACCTGAATGACGGCACATCCCCCTGGCCCCCTTCTAAGGGGGATAAACGGATAAAGAAACAATGAAGAAAATGACATATGTAGCTGCTTTCGCTTTGGCTATGGGCTTGGCAGCATGTGGCGGTGGCCAAAAGAAACAAGCAGCAGAACCTGCAGCAGAAGAAACTCCAGCGACTCCAGTTTATACCGTGGTTGAAAATCCACAGGTAGACCTCAGCCAGTTCAAGGTAGACAAGGATGGTTACATCGTATTGTTCGACGGTACTTCACTCGAAGGTTGGAGAGGTTATGGTAAGCAACACGTTCCTGGTCGTTGGGTAGTGGAAGATGGTTGTTTGAAGTTCTGCGGAACAGGTGAAGGCGAAGGTCAGCGTGGCGATGGTGGTGACATCATCTTTGCTCACAAGTTCAAGAACTTTGAATTGTTGTTCGACTGGAAGGTGTCTAAGGGCGGTAACTCTGGTTGCTTCTACTTGGCTCAGGAAGTAACAACAGAAAAGGACGGTAAGGTGAACTATGAACCTATCTATATCTCGGCTCCGGAATATCAGTTGCTCGACAATGTTAACCACCCGGATGCTAAGTTGGGTAAGGACAACAACCGCCAGTCGGCTTCTTTGTACGACATGATTCCTGCAGTTCCTCAGAACCAGAAGCCATTCGGCGAATGGAACGAAGGTAAGGTAATGGTATTCAAAGGTACAGTAGTTCATGGTCAGAACGGTAAAAACGTAGTGGAATACCACTTGTGGACACAGCAGTGGACAGACATGTTGCAGGCAAGCAAGTTCAGCCAAGCTAAGTGGCCTTTGGCATACGAACTCTTGAACAACTGCGGTGGCGAAAAGCACGAAGGTTACATCGGCTTCCAAGACCACGGCGATGACATCTGGATCCGCAACGTACGTATTAAGGTAATGGACTAATCTGATGAAGAAGTTTATTTATACAATGGTGGCCGGCGTCTTAATGACGCTGGCCGCTTGTTCTACTCAACCACAAGCTACAGAAATGGTGACTCCAAAGAAAGACATCGGTTTGCAGTTGTACTCCATCCGTCAGCTCATCGGCAATGCCGAAAAGTTTGCTGCCAATCAGGAACAAGTCTTGGCCGACCTTGCCAAGATGGGTTATACTACCGTAGAAACTGCCAACTATGGCGACGGCAAGATGTATGGCCTTGCACCGGAAGATTTCAAGGCATGTATGGAGAAGGCAGGCTTGAAGCCTCTTTCTACCCACACTACTCGTGGCTTGTCTAAGGAAGAACTCCAGGCAGGTGCTCCAAGCGAAGAAACCATGAAGTGGTGGGACGAATGTATCGCTGCCCACAAGGCGGCCGGTATGGAGTATATCGTCACTCCTTCGCAACACACTCCGGAAACATTGAAGGACCTTCAGACTTGGTGTGAATATCACAATGCCATCGGCAAGAAGTGTGCCGAAGCTGGTTTGAAGTACGGTTACCACAACCACTCTTTCGAATTCAATAAGGTAGAAGATCAGGTCATGATCGACTACATGATTCAGAATACCGATCCGCAATACGTGTTCTTCGAAATGGACGTGTATTGGACCGTGATGGGTAAGGCAAGTCCGGTGGCTTACTTCAAGAAGTATCCGGGCCGCTTCAAGTTGCTCCACATCAAGGACCACAAGGAAATCGGTCAGAGCGGTATGGTAGGTTTCGATGCTATTTTCAACAATGCTGAAATCGCTGGCGTGGAACACATCATCGTCGAAGCCGAAGCATTCGAAAGTGCAGACATGATGGAAGGTGTAGGCAAGTGTGCCGAC
This sequence comes from Bacteroidaceae bacterium, assembly GCA_017558175.1. Classification (GTDB taxonomy): domain Bacteria; phylum Bacteroidota; class Bacteroidia; order Bacteroidales; family Bacteroidaceae; genus Phocaeicola. The sequence continues at coordinate 12,294 of JAFYWH010000002.1, read as the reverse complement.
TATCTGTTGAAGGCAGATTTTGTAAAAGCGGATTATACTAAGTAACGTTATTTCATTCCCATTCCCCTTATAAAGGGGGATAGGGGGATGTTACATTCGCAAGAGAATTTATTGGGGCCTAAGGCCAATGGAACATCCACCTTCGGCAGAGGGGGATTCCATGGAATGTAGCTCTGGATAATATAGAAAGAATAGATTATGGAGGAAAAGGACATGAAAGAGCAGGATGCTCAGAACTATGAGGGAGAGTTGACTTTTTGGGACCATCTGGAGGTACTCCGATGGGCATTGGTGCGTATTGCCGGTGTGATGGTAGTGATTACGGTATTTACCTTTATGGCCATGCCGTATATTTTCGACAAGTACATCTTGGCACCTACCACCAGTAATTTCTTTGTATACCAATGGTTGGAAAAGGTCAGCGGTGGAATCTTGAATTTCTCAGACGATTTTGCCATACAGATTATCAATATCAATGTAGCTTCCCAGTTCTTTACCCATATCAGTACCTCGCTTTCATTGGCTTTGGTGCTTACGGTTCCTTACATAATCTACGAAATTTGGAAGTTCATCCGTCCGGCTTTGTTCGACCACGAAGTGAAGCACGTGCGCTTTGCTTTCTTGGGAGGGACGGTTATGTTTTACTTGGGATGCCTCATTGCTTATCTGTTGGTGTTCCCGTTCACGTTCCGTTTCCTCACCGAGTACGAACTCAGTGCGTCCATCCAGAACCAGATTGACCTGTCGTCGTACATCGGCAATTTTGTGATGCTCGTCATGGTCATGGGTATTGTGTTCGAGATGCCGCTTCTGGCATGGGTCTTGTCTTGTCTCGACCTTATCAACAAGCAGTTCCTCCGTCAGTACAAGAGTTATGCCGTAGTAGGGTTGATGGTCCTTTCGGCTGTCATTACTCCTTCCGGCGACCCGTTCTCGATGATGCTGGTAGCTGTTCCGCTCTATCTGCTTTATGAACTGTCTATTCTGGTAGTTAAGAAATAGTTGTCTATTCATTTTTAAATCTAAATCATAATGGCTAAAAACCGTTTTAATTCAATTCTCGATTCTATTGAAAGAGTGGGTAACCGCTTGCCGCATCCGGCCACTCTTTTTATCATGATGGCGGCATTAGTAGCAGTAATCTCGGCCATCGGTGCAGGACTCGAACTCTCGGCCCTTCATCCGGCTACCGGCGAAACCATCGAAGCACGCAGCTTGCTTAGCTCAGAAGGTATCCGCTGGATCTACACCAATGTAGAACACAACTTTGTGAAATTCCCTCCACTCGGCTTGGTACTCGTAATCATGATCGGTATCGGTGTAGCCGAAGGTTCTGGCCTCTTTACCGTATTGGTGAAGCAGTTGGTATTGGGTGCTCCTAAGAGCTTGGTAACCTACGCTGTTATTGTGGCTGGTATCTTCTCACACTTGGCTTCTGAAGTAGGTTATGTTATCTTGATTCCGTTGGGCGCCATGATCTTCCATGCCTTGGGCCGTCACCCGATGGCTGGTTTTGCTGCAGCCTTCTGTGGGGTAAGTGCCGGTTTCGGTTCTAACTTCGTTATCGGTTCGGTAGACCCTATCTTGGCTGGTCTTTCTACATCGGCTGCTCAGATCATCGATCCGAACATGTACATCAATCCGTTGGTGAACTACTTCTTCATGGTGGTATCGGCTATCATGATTACCATCGTAGGTGGATGGGTAACCGAAAAGGTGGTAGAACCTCGTTTGGGCAAGTACAATGGTGCTGCCGAAGCTTTGAAGGTAGAAGGTATCTCGGACATTGAAAAGAAAGGCTTGCGTTGGGCAGGTTGGGCAACCCTTGTCTTCGTGGCATTGATGGCTTGGACCATCATTCCGGAAGACGGTTTGTTCCGCGACCCTGAAACTGGTGGCATCCTCCGTTCACCATTCTTCTCGGGCATCGTAGTAGGTTTGATGCTCCTCTTCTTCGTTCCGGGTTTGGTTTACGGTATCATCGTAGGTACTATCAAGAACGATAAGGACGTAATCAAGCACATGTCAGTTTCTATGAAGGGCTTGGCTGGTTACATCGTGTTGGTGTTCTTTGCAGCTCAGTTCATCTATTGGTTCAACTACAGTAACCTCGGTTTGATTTTGGCTATCAACGGTGCCGAATTCTTGAAGAGTGTTGGTTTCACTGGCTTGCCATTGATCATCTGCTTCATCCTCTTGTCGGCATTCTTGAACCTCTTTATGGGTAGTGCATCAGCCAAGTGGGCTATCTTGGCACCGGTATTTATCCCGATGTTCATGTTGCTCGACTTCCACCCGGGCTTGACTCAAGCTTCGTTCCGTGTAGGTGACTCGGTAACCAACGTTATCACTCCGATGATGAGTTACTTCGCCTTGATTGTAACTTACGCTCAGCGCTACGACGAAAAGTACGGTATCGGTACCATCATTTCCTTGATGATTCCTTATACCCTCTTCTTCCTCTTGGCATGGATCGTGATCATCACTATTTGGGTATTTGCAGGCTTCCCGTTAGGTTTCGACGGACCGCTTTACTTGCATTAATTCGGAACTCTCAGAGTAACAAAACAAAAACTCTTACAACCGGAATGGTTGTAGGAGTTTTTTTATTATATTTGCGTAAAATCTATGCTTATGAAGAAATTCTTTCTATTATTGTGTGTACAGGCTTTGGCCGGACTGGCTATGGCACAAAGTACAAAGGGAGAACCACAGATACCTGTTTATCCGGCTTTGGAAGAAGAGGGCTCGTTCAGTATGATCATGGTTCCCGACCCTCAGAGTTATGTAAAGTTTGCAGCTAATCAGCCATTGTTCGACTTGCAGACGGCTTGGATTACCCAGAACATCAAGCGTCTGAACATCAAGGCGGCTCTTTTCACCGGCGATATGGTGGAACAGAACAACAAACTGATTTCGGCTCCGCTACCGAACGATTATAATGGCGACCAGACTTCCCGTCAGCAGTGGGAGGCAGTATCTCGTGCACTTGGTCGATTGGATCATCACTTGCCATACATCGCTTGTCAGGGAAACCACGACTTGGGATACATTGCTGCCGAGTACCGCTATTCCATGATGCCCGACTACATCTATCCGGAGCGTAACATGGCCTTTGAAAAGACTTTGGTTTCTACCGGACCTAACTATGAGGGTATTCATACCATGGAGAATGCAGCTTTCGAGTTCCACAACGAGGCATGGGGCGACTTGCTGATTATCTCTTTCGAGTTTGCTCCACGTGACGAGGTGTTGGATTGGGCTCGCCAGTTGATCGAGTCGAAGCGATTCCAGAATCATCGGGTCATTATCTTGACTCACTCTTTCTTGGATACCAACGGAAACCGCATTGTGAAAGAAGGATATAAGCTGACTCCATGCAATTGGGCACAGGCGGTTTGGGAAAAACTGATTTATCCGTCGAAGAACATCGAGATGGTGCTTTGTGGACATACCGGAGATGCTCCGAAGATTCGTGGAACGGAAGAGGTGGATTACCACATGACTTGCTCTCATCGGGTGGACAAGGCTGCCGACGGACACAACGTGGTGCAGATGATGTTCAACTCGCAGAATGGCGACGGTAATTGGAATGGCAATGGGGGTGACTGTTGGCTCCGTATCCTGGAATTCAAACCAGACGGAAAGACCATCGGTGTACGCACTTTCTCGCCACTTTTTGCCTTGTCCAGACGTACACAGCATTTAGCATGGAGAACAGCTGACTACGACCAATACTCCATCGTGTTGGAATAATAGAACCCTAAAATTCGTTTGATAATGAATATTCGCTATCTTATATCAGCATGTATGTGCTCGGCATTGTTCCTATCGGCTTGCGACGGACCGATGCCACAGAAGGGCAACGAATCGCTGGCACCGATATCTTTCGAAAAGGTAACTTTGCAGGATTCCTTCTGGTTGCCCAGACTGAAGACTCAGAAGCAGACCTTGGTACCTTTCTCTTTGGAAAAGACGCAACCGGCCGTAGAGAACCTTCGCCGTACAAGGGAGTATCTGAAGACCGGTAAGGGGAAATTGTTGCCTTTGCCAAGATACGTAGCATCGGATTTGTTCAAGGTGATGGAAGGTGCAGCCTATCTGCTCACATTAGAGAAAGATCCGGAGCTGGAGAAGCAGATGGACGAGATTATCGACATCATAGCCGATGCCCAGTGTGAAGACGGATATCTGTACGAGTTGTTTACCGCTCCTTCGGAAAAGATTGGTTGGGGAGCTGGAGACAAGCCGTATTCGTTTGTGGTGCACAGCCATGAGCTTTACAACATGGGTCATATGTACGAAGGGGCAGTGGCTTACTATCGGGCTACCGGAAAGCGGAAGTGGCTGGATGTGGCCGAAAAGAATGCACAGCACATCAACAAGGTGTTCTTCGAAGGCGATCCGAACTACAACAATGGAGTTCCGGTGAATCAGGCTCCGGGGCATCAGGAAATAGAATTGGCTTTGGTCAAGTTGTATCAGGTAACCGGTAACGAGTTGTATCTCGACATGGCCCAGAAGTTCATCGATGTACGTGGGGTGACTTACCGTCCGGAAGGAAAGGGAGTGATGGCACCTACCTATGCCCAGCAGCATTTGCCGGTTCGCGAACAACGTACGGCCGAAGGTCATTCGGTTCGTGCCATGTATCTGTATTCGGGCATGGCGGATGTGGTGGCACAGAAGGGAGATACTACATTGGTACCGGCTTTGGAAAGCATCTGGCACGATATCGTGGACAAGAAAATACACATCAATGGTGGTTTGGGAGCGGTTCCTGGCATCGAAGGATTCGGTCCGGCTTATGAACTTCCGAACAAGGATACTTACGATGAAACATGTGCGGCAGTAGGCAATGTGTTCTTCAACTACCGAATGTTCCTGGCTACAGGCGATGCCAAGTATGTGGATGTGGCCGAAGTTTCTCTATATAACAATGTATTGGCCGGTGTCAATTTGGAAGGCAACCGATTCTTCTATGTCAATGTGTTGGAAGCCGATGGTAAGAAGGCATTCAACCATGGTCGTGCCGGTCGTTCGCCTTGGTTCGGTACAGCTTGTTGTCCATCGAACATGGCTCGCTTGATACCACAAGTGCCGGGCATGATTTATTCGCATACGGCCGATGATATCTTCTGTGGTTTCTATGCCAGCAGTTCTACTGAAGTGCCGTTGGAAAGCGGAAGTGTGAAACTCACCCAACAGACAGATTATCCGTTCGACGGAGCGATTCACATCGAGGTAAGTCCGGCGGTGGAGGATGCTGAATTTACGCTTTGGCTCCGTATCCCGACTTGGTGCAACGATCGCTTTGTTCCGGGTGAACTTTATAGCTATGCCGATCGTTCTTCGGCTCGAGTGATGGCTTCGGTCAATGGCAAGAAGGTGAGCACAAAGACAGCCGATGGCTATCTGCCTATCAAGCGCCAATGGAAAGCAGGCGATAAGGTGACCTTGGAACTTCCGATGCCTGTCCGTTATTCGGTGGCTCATGAACTGGTAAAGGCAGACAGCAACCGAGTTTGTATCACCAGAGGCCCGTTGGTGTATTGTGCCGAACAAGCCGACAATCAATACTCGGCTTCAAGTTACATCATCGACCAAATAGGCAACCAAGGACAAGTGGAAACATTCGGTGAAGGTATCTTGAAGGGTATCTCCTCCATCTCTCTGTCAGCTAAGGCTTGTCAGGAAGAAAGTGAAGTGCCGGCTACCTTGAAGCTGATACCTTACTATGCTTGGAACAACCGGGGCGACAATGCTACCATGAACGTATGGTTTGCCCGCGATCTGGCAACAGCCATCGAGGTAGGTGTCCGTACGGTAGGCAACGTGGCCGATGTAACTGCCACTCATACCAATGGTACCGATGATGTATATGCTGTGGCCGATGGAAAGCTTCCGAAGAGTTCGGCTGACATGACCATCCCCCGATGGACCAGTTGGTCGCAGAAGGGCAAGCCCCAACAAGTGGATATCAAGCTCAAGAAGGTGCAGGATATCGGAAGCATTTCCGTATATTGGTACGATGACCAGGGTGGGGTGCAACTTCCTGTTTCATGGAACATCGAATATTATGCCGAAGGAGCATGGCATCCGTTCAAGCTCTATGTTACCGATATTTATGGTGTGCAAGCCGATCAGTTCAATGTGGTGCATCCTTCGGAATCGTTTGCAACGGATTCCATCCGCTTGAACATCACTCCTCGAGCAGATGCTACTGTCGGCATATTGGAAGTGTTGGTGGAATAAAAGAACTTGGCATAACGTGAATTAAATAGAATTATATAACCTTAGAATAACTACTACAATGAAACCTATTATTAACCATTTTACCGATAATGACCTTTATTCGTTTACCTGCATGTATTATATTTTGCAGAAGTATCCACGTGCAGAAACCGAATATTGCTTCTTCGATCGCAACCGTACTTGCTACCCTAAGGGTTTCGACCAGATGTTGCGTGAACAGTTGGAACATTTGGCCAATGTCGTGATTACCGATGAGGAACGTGCCTTCATGACCCGTACTTTCCCTTTCTTGCCTTATTGGTTCATCAATGTATTCTTGCGAGGCTATCGTTTCAATCCTGCAGAACTGACCATCAGTCAAGATGAAGAAGGCCATTTGGACATCCGTATCAAAGGAAAATGGTGGTCTACCATTATGTGGGAAATGCCTATCCTTGCTACCATATCTGAATTGATGCACCAGTTGAATGGCGATGCACAGAAATACGATGCAGAAAAGGAATATCAGAAAAGTTACGAAAAAGGACGTAAGATATGGCAGAGTGGCTTGACTTTGGGTGACATGGGTACAAGAAGACGCTTCTCCTATGAGCATCACGAACGGGTAATTGATGCCTTGATTGCATCTTATGCCGATGTGAAGCGTGAAACCAATGGCCAATGCGGTAAGTTCACCGGTACATCGAATGTCTACTTAGCCATGAAGAAGAACATCCCATGTTTGGGTACCATGTCTCACCAGTGCATCAGTTTCGAAGAAATCGTGAGCGGTGTATTCGAATGTAATTATAACGTGATGAACAAATGGTCGGAGGTATACGATGGTAATGTAGGTATCTTCTTGTACGACTGTTTTGGCGACAGTGTATTCTTCAACAACCTGTCCAAGCGTATGGCCATGACTTTCTGCGGTCTGCGTATTGACAGTGGAAAAGAAGAAGAACAAGTAGACTTGATTGTAGAAAAATACAAGCAATTGGGTATCGACCCGATGACCAAGCAAGCCGTATTCAGCAATGGTCTGAACATTGAGCGTGCCATCGAAATACATAATTATTGTAAGGGAAAAATTACAGACAGCTTCGGTGTAGGAACATACCTTACTTGCGATGTAACCGATTGCAAACCGATGAATATTGTGGTGAAACTCATTCGGGGCCGAATTACCGAATCACGTGAATGGCATCCTTGTGTGAAGCTTTCGTGCGACAAGGGAAAGACCTTGGGCGATAAGGCGAAATGCGATTATTTGCTTTCTGTCATCCAATAAGGGTACTCTAAAAGATAACGCCAACTTATCCTTTATATAGGGGTAGGTTGGCGTTATTGTTGTATGGTCTGCATAAACATTTGCTGATTTTTCTTTATCTTTGCGCTCATATCAACAAGCATAAAGATATGAAAAAACTATACAGCCTGATTGTACTCCTTGTAATACTACTCTTTGGGGCATGTAGCGACCCCAAGCACGTTGCCGAACCTTGCATCGTGCCGAAGCCTTGATGTATACCCATCCCGACTCTGCCTTGCAGGTGTTGGAAACTATTCCTGATCCTGAAAAACTGACCGGACGGGAACAGGCAGACTATGCCTTGTTGCTGACACAAGCCCGCTCCCGATGCCGCATCACCGCCACTTCCGATTCTTTAATCCGTATAGCCACCGACTACTACCGGCATAGCAATGACCATGCCCGCAAGGCTACGTCATTTCTCTATCTAGGCGATGTTTATATGGATATGGAGAATCATACAGAAGCCATAAAAGCATTAAAACAGGCAGAAGAGGTGGCAGTAGATGCTGATTTAAAAGTGCAGTCACTTGTATATAGCAAATTAGGATATTTGAATAAAAAAATCAGCAATTATCCTATGGCATGGATATATTATCAAAAGGCATTGGATATTGACAAATCTATAGGCCATACAGAATGGATTGTTAGCAGCCTGACTAACATTCTAAATCTTCCTTTACCAGAAGTACAAGATAGTGTGTTTGTTTATGTGACGCTACTGGAAGAAATATTGCCATCCGCACATCCAGACTTAAAAGCTAAAGCTTATAATAACATAGGTGCTCATTATTACAGACATAACCAAACAACGCTAGCTGTTAATTATTTCGAGAAAGCAATTCACACTTCCATATCCGTTCCCTACCGGGCTTATCTGAATTTGGCGCGAATTTACGACAGCGAAGGAAATATCGAACGAGCCGACAGCCTTTACCAAACAGCTTTGCAGTCTCCTGTTTGGGCAACTCGGGCACGTATCTACGAAGCTTTGTACAAGCGCCATTTTCAGGCAAAACGCTTTCAGGAAGCAGCTACATACATGAAGCTATACCAGTTAGCAGCCGACTCATTCTACACTCACCGTCAAGCACAAGAAATACAGGAATTGCAAGCCAAGTACGACTACGAAGTATTGGTACGTAAAAAGATTGAAACTGAGAACCTTTTGCTTCATTATGTCATTGGATCCGGACTCTTGTTATTGTTAAGTACATGGGGCATATACTATTTCAAGAAGCAGAACAGACAACAATTGCACGAACTAGAAAACTTGATTCGTCAAATCAATAATTTAGAAAATAAAGGGGAAAAAGCACAAAACTTGATAAACGAACTCAACGAATCCTTGAGTCGTCACAAAGTCTTAAGTCATGAATATCTACGCGTGAAGGGAAAATGGACAGACTCCGAAGATATTTTAGCACTAGGAGCATATATCCGTTTGAAACGTGACCTCTCATTGTACGAACCTTCTTCCGACCTTTCCACATTGGGACATTGGCTAGATATAGTATCTACTCAGTTTGCTTCCCGTTTACAAGAAAAACATCCTAATCTGACTGCCAGCGAACTCAACGTGTGCTATCTCCATCGAATGAACTATTCTCTTCATGAAATAGCCCAAGCTATGCATGTCAAGCCCGATTCAATCAAGCGGTATATCTATCGGGCTTGCACCAATATGGGAATCATCCAGAGTCGCGAAGAGTTCACTAAATACATTTTGAAGTTCTAACAAACGAGTTAAAATAACAAAAAACGTTGTCACGGAATCTATCCTTAAAGCGTCTTGATTAACTCATAATAAGCAGATAATCAATAGTATTCGTTTGTCACGGTTTTCATTTGTTCAATAAAATTCCTTCTTGCATATATTAGTTTTATTTTAAAGATTTGCATTGTGAACATTAAATGAAAAACCAATGAAAACAAAATTATTTACATTCATTGCATCGTCGCTATTGGTTGTTTTACCTATGAAAGCGACTTCTCCATTCGAGTCTCTTCAAGTAGAAGACAAGATAGACATAGATTTGCAAGGAGATATAGAAGATGATAACAAGAAATCATTAGTTCTTCCTTTCAAAGCTTATCAGGTAGACAATGCAGAAATCTGTGTAATGGCTTCAGAAACGTTTTCTTCTGTAACGATTCGTGTTATCGATAAATGTGGAACAACGATAAACGTACAATCTTTATCATTGTCACCACAGGAAGTCATTTCATTCGATATCAGTAGTTATCCCAATGGTATTTACACCTTAGCAATTACAACACCTCAAGGAAGTTGTTTGACTGGAGCATTTGAAATAAATTAATAATATGTTCAGTGTTTCTATGAAAAAGGGCTATGAAAAGAACTATTTGGATTCTCCTATGTTTGATTTTCTTCGGCTGTAGTTGTACTTCAAGCGAGGAAAAACATCTCATGCAATTAATCAGCAAATTGGATGTTACAACTTCCGATGGAACTTCACCGGATGTTGTCATCATCATTCCAGGAAATGGTTGCGAAAGTTGCATAGAAGATGCCTTGAATGCCATTAGTGTGTCTAACGACACCGCCTATATTCTTATTTGCAATTCAGCAAAGGAGTTTTACCTGTTGTCGGGAGGGAAAAAAGCCTCCATGTTCAACAATCTGTATCTTGACAAAGAACACATAGCCAGTGGCTCAGGATTAGTCCAAAACTATCCAATGGTGTATTTCTTTAAAGAAGGAAAATATGAATCGAAAGAAGCATACAAACCAACGAAAAAAAAGAAAGCTCAAAAGAAACTGACCATCGTTGATGTAGAAAAGAAAGTCATTGACTTAGGTAATATCAAGATGCACCGACACTATACGGACAGCATTCAAATTACGAACATAGGCAATGAAGCTTGGGTAATCAATGAAGTTCAGACTTCTTGTGAATGTGTTCAAGCGAAAATAGACAGACAAAATGTTGCAATATCAAAATCAACATACTTGACCATTACTTTCCAACCGGAAAATTTAGGAGAATTTGAAAGGTATGTTTATGTATATGGCAATATGCAAGAATCACCATTAGAAATATCCATCAAAGGATATGTAAAATAAATTGCTAACTTTAAATTCAAAAATTATGAAACGATTAATTATTTTTGCTGTAGCATTGGTTGCTACTTTTGCTGTAAGTATTAAGATGTATGGGGGATATGTAATTCCAACAGAACCCAATTATTATTGCGTGTATGTTGAGAACGAAGGGTTTTGTGTTGTCGGTGTTGGTGTTGCTTGTTACGGCGTTGATGAAAATTGTAATTGGCTTGATGATGAAGAACAAAACCAACCTAATCCTTAATAAGTTTACGTTATAAAATTAGAGGCTGTGTCAGAATAGGAATTTTCTGGATGATTCATTAATAGAGAATTTCTATTTTGATACAGCCACAATAAACATAATAGTACATGAAAAAATTGCACATTCTGATTTTTGTTATTTTAATCGGAGGATTTATTTCTTGCCAGAATTCATCTAAGGAATCCAACGCAACATATGATATTGGTCTGGTAGAAACCAAGAGAATTATACTACCTGTTGATGAGAATACCTATTATTTAAGCAAATCAATATTCCAATTCGAAGAAGATGACAAAGAGTATTTGCAGTTTGGGAACTTTGAAAAGCGCCAGCATGAAATACTCATCTATGACATAGAAAATCAAAACTTGCATAAAAGGATTCCATTGGAAAAAGAAGGTCCCAACGGAGTGCCCGCCATTTACGGATGCATACCTTATTTTGATTCAAAAACCATTCTTGTTTCACAACATAATGTTTGTAGAATTTCTATAATAGATGATGAAGGGAATATTTTGCGAAATTACAATATCAGACAATCAGAAGATGGAAATAAGTTTTTGGTAGACGGCAGATTTGGAATAAGTTTCTTTTACACGCCGTCTTTTACTAGAGATTCCATCGTTTATTTCAAAAATGGTTTTTTTATACAACGTATGAATCGGAACGTTTGGAAAACAATACCAATGTTCAACTCACTTAATCTGAAGAATGGATGTGTCGGAACATCATCCATCCACTATCCGGATATTTTTGAAGACGACGTGAAAGTTCCGGCTGGAGGCGGATATGTATTTACATACGATTACAATTACAAACAAGAAAGATTGGCTTGTTCCTTAACTGGATACGATAGCATTATGGTTACAGATGACTTGAAACAAGTACGTTGGTACAATGGGAAAAGCCGCTATCTGGAAAGCATACGGCCAAGAGTCTATGATGTGAATGATTCTAATTGGTTGAATGAATCAAAAGGAGGAATCAAATATCATAACATCATGTACGATAAATACCGTGATGTGTATTATCGCATTGCTGAATTTCCTTATGAATTCAATGCAAACGAATCTGCTTTCGATGACCCAAAGGGGCGTGAATTTTCCATCATCATTTTTGACAAAGACTTCAATATCATCGGCGAAACTAAGTTCCCTGGCAACAAGTATTTGTACAAGATGAGCTTCGTAGGTCGTGACGGGCTTTATATCTCCGAAAACAATGAAGCCAATCCGGAATTTGATGAAGACAAGCTGGTGTTCGCTTGCTTCAAATTGGAAAATCTGAATAAGAAAGAACAATAATGGACAATCAACAAATCTTACAGGAATTATCGGAACTTATACAACTATACTATGACGGTTCTTTCTCGCGAATGGTGTACGATTACATTCAAACCACAGGAATGACACAACC
>JAFYWH010000159.1 GCA_017558175.1 Bacteroidaceae bacterium | reverse complement strand
TGCACTTTTTCTCAGTCATCGGAGTCGAAGACTGATTACACAGAGTTAGTTAATCCTTTTATCGGTACCGATTTTACCGGTAATACTTATCCGGGCGCTCAGGCCCCATTCGGTATGGTGCAGTTGAGTCCTGACAATGGCTTGGGCGGATGGGACCGCATCTCGGGTTATTTCTATCCGGACAGCACCATCGCTGGTTTCAGCCATACACACCTCTCGGGTACAGGTGCCGGCGACTTGTACGATATTCTTTTCATGCCCGTTACTCTTCCTTACAACGAAACTGCCGAAGGCGGTTTGGGTATTCACTCCAAGTTCTCGCACAACGATGAAGAAGCTTCTGCCGGTTATTACCGTGTGAAGTTGCAGGACTACAACATCAATGTGGAATTGACAGCTACTCCTCGTTGCGGTGTGCAACGTTATACTTTCCCGAAGGCGGAATCGATGGTAGTCTTGAACTTGAAGAAGGCCATGAACTGGGACTTCACTATGGATTCGCAAATCGAAGTGGTGGACTCTTGCAATATCCGCGGTTACCGATTCTCTGAAGGTTGGGCACGTGGACAGAAGGTGTACTTCGCAACCCGCTTCTCTCGTCCATTCAAGGCTGTGGAATTTGATGAGGCTGAAATCAAGCTGAAGGGCGAAAAGGTAGGTACATCGAAGATTGCCCGCTTCATGTTCGATACAGAAGAAGGCGACCAGGTGACTGTCGTGACTGCACTTTCGGGCGTAAGCGTAGAAGGTGCTGTGAAGAACTTGAATGCAGAAGCTCCTCATAATGACTTCGACCAATACTTGGCAGCAGCGAAGGCTGACTGGAACAAGCATTTGCAACGCGTTGCTGTGAAGGGTGGCAATGCAGATGACCAAGTGAACTTCTATACAGCTTTGTATCATAGCATGATTGCTCCAACTATCTATAGCGACGTGGATGGTCAATATTATGGTCCGGACAAGCAAGTGCATCAAGCCGAAGGTTGGGTGAACTACAGCACTTTCTCTTTGTGGGATACTTTCCGCGCTGCTCATCCGTTGTTCACTTATACACAACCGGAACGTGTTGGCGATATGGTACAGTCTTTCATCTCATTCTACGAACAGAACGGCCGTTTGCCGGTATGGAATTTCTGGGGTAGCGAAACCGACATGATGATTGGTTACCATTCAGTACCTGTCATTGTAGATGCTTATTTGAAGGGTATTGGCAACTTTGATGCTGAAAAGGCATTGGAAGCTTGTATCGCAACATCCAATATCGATGAATATCGTGGCATCGGTTCATACAAGAAGAACGGCTACATCCCTTACAACGTAACCGACCAATACAACTCAGAAAACTGGTCATTGTCTCGTACATTGGAATATGCGTTCGACGATTTCTGTATTGCTGAAATGGCACAGAAGATGGGCAAGACCGATATCGCCAACGAATACTACAAACGCTCACAGAACTACCGCAATGTATTCAATCCGGCTACCGGATTCATGCAACCGATTGACGACAAGGGTGTGTTCCAACCGAACTTCAATCCGGATGAATATACCGCTCACATCTGCGAAAGTAACGCATGGCACTATTTCTGGTCGGTTCAGCACGACATCAAGGGCTTGGTATCTTTGACTGGCGGTCAGGACAAGTTTGCTGCTAAGCTCGACAGTATGTTCACCTACATCCCTGCTGGCAACGAAGAGCTTCCTATTTTCAGTACCGGTATGATTGGTCAGTATGCACATGGTAACGAGCCAAGTCATCACGTAATCTATTTGTACAACAAGGTGCGTCAGCCATGGAAGGCTCAGAAGTATGCAGCACAGGTAATGCACGATTTGTATTACAACGCTCCGGCAGGTCTTTGCGGTAATGAAGACTGCGGTCAGATGTCGGCATGGTATGTGTTCAGTGCTATGGGCTTCTATCCGGTGAATCCGGTAAGCGGTGAATACGAAATCGGTACTCCGCTCTTCCCTGAAATGCGCTTGAGCTTGGGCAATGGCAAGACCTTTACCGTATTGGCTCCGAACGTAAGCCGTGAAAACATCTATATCCAGAGCGTGAAGGTGAACGGACAGCCGTATGACAAGAGCTACATCACTCACCAACAAATTATGGACGGCTCAACCGTGGAATTCGTGATGGGCAACCAACCGGGTGAAATTTGGTATTGATAATAATTAAACCTATAAATAGCATGAAGAAAATTATTTTGGCAGTGGCTGCGTTGGTAGGTATACTTACTGGCTGTGGCACCAAGACTGACGTAGTCAGCAGCGAAAAGCACTCGGACTACACTCAGTATGTAAACCCGCTCATGGGTACACAATCTACTTTCTCGCTTTCTACCGGTAATACCTATCCGGCAATTGCGATGCCTTGGGGGATGAACTTCTGGACTCCTCGCACCAACCGTATCGGTGATGGATGGCAGTATACTTATACAGCCAACAAGATTTTTGGTTTTGAGCAGACTCACCAGCCAAGCCCATGGATCAACGACTACGGCCAGTTCTCGTTGATGCCTGTTACCGGCAAGGTAGAAATGGACGAAAGAAAACGTGCAAGCTGGTTCTCTCATAAGGGCGAAGTGGCATTGCCTCATTATTATAAGGTATACTTGGCGGATTATGATGTGGTGACCGAAATGGCTCCAACAGAACGCGCATCGATGTTCCGCTTTACTTTCCCTGAAGCAGAATCGTATGTGGTAATCGATGCTTACGACCGCAATTCTTCTATCAAGGTGATTCCGGGTGAAAACAAGATCGTTGGTTATACTACCCGCAATAGCGGTGGTGTTCCTGAAAACTTCAAGAACTACTTTGTAGTGGAATTCGACAAGCCTTTCACTTACACAGCTACTTTCTCTAACGATGTCAAGCCGGCTAAACCGGATGCAAGTGTAGAAGTAACCTTGAAGGAAGGTCAGTTGGAACAGACTGATTTCCACACAGGTGCTGTTATCGGTTTCAAGACCAAGAAGGGCGAAATTGTACACGCTCGTGTAGCTTCTTCATTCATCAGCCCTGAACAGGCCGAATTGAACTTGAAGGAATTGGGTAACGACGATTTCAATACCATCGTAGAAAAGGGTAAGCACAAGTGGAACGAAGTATTGGGCAGAGCCGAAGTAAAGGGCGGTTCAGTAGACCAATACCGCATGTTCTATTCTTGCTTGTACCGCTCGTTGTTGTTCCCACGCATGTTCTGGGAAGTGAATGCTGAAGGCCAGCCAGTTCACTACAGCCCGTACAATGGCGAAGTTCTTCCGGGTTACATGTACACAGATACCGGTTTCTGGGATACATTCCGTTGCTTGTTCCCATTGTTGAACATGATGTACCCATCGGAAAACCAGAAGATTCAGGAAGGTTTGATCAATACTTATAAGGAAAGCGGTTTCTTCCCAGAATGGGCGAGCCCGGGTCACCGTGGTTGTATGGTGGGCAACAACTCGGCTTCTGTATTGGTGGATGCTTACATGAAGGGCGTTCGTGTTCAGGATTTGGAAGCACTCTATGCTGGTTTGATCAATGGTACTCAGAACGTACATCCTGAAGTGTCTTCTACAGGCCGCCTCGGTCATGAATACTACAACGAATTGGGTTATGTGCCTTGCGATGTGAAGATTCACGAAAACGTGGCACGTACTTTGGAATATTGCTACGACGACTGGTGTATCCTTCAGTTGGCTAAGGAATTGAAGCGTCCGGAAGACGAAATCAAGTTGTTCGAAAAGCGTGCCATGAACTATAAGAACGTGTTCCGCAAGGAATATAACTTGATGGCAGGCAAGAAGCAAGACGGCACTTTCCCTGAAAAGTTCTCTCCATTGAAGTGGGGTGGCGACTTTACAGAAGGTAACAGCTGGCACTACAGCTGGTCTGTATTCCACGACCCTCAGGGCTTGATCGACTTGATGGGCGGTAAGGAAACATTCGTTCAAATGCTCGACTCTGTATTTGCCGTTCCTCCTGTATACGATGACAGCTACTATGGCTTCCCAATTCACGAAATCGTGGAAATGACTGTAATGAACATGGGTAACTATGCTCATGGTAACCAGCCTATCCAGCACATGATTTACATGTACAACTTCGGTGGTGCTCCTTGGAAGGCTCAATACTGGTTGCGCGAAGTGATGAACCGTATGTATACTCCTACACCGGATGCTTATTGCGGTGACGAAGACAACGGTCAGACTTCTGCATGGTATGTATTCTCGGCTCTCGGTTTCTATCCTGTATGTCCGGGTACCGACCAGTACATCTTGGGTGCTCCTTTGTTCAAGCAAGCTGTTATCCACTTGGAAAATGGCAAGGATGTGGTGATCAACGCTCCTGAAAACAGCGACCAGAACATCTACATGGATGCCATGATGCTGAATGGCAAGAACTACACCAAGAACTATATCACTCATGGTGATTTGATGAACGGTGCCAAGATTGATGTGAAGATGAGCGCTACACCGAATACTCAGCGTGGTACTCAGGAAGAAGATCTTCCTTACTCATTCACCAAGGAATTGGCAGGTAAGTAAAAATAAGTTATTATGAAGAAACTATTATTCTTTTTGCTTGCCGTTCTTTCTTTGGCAAGCTGTTCGGAAGAAAAAGTGAATGTGCGTTGGGCTACATTCAACATGCGCTATGCTAACCAAGGAGATGCCCCTAACCATTGGGATGCTCGTAAGGAACGTGTGGCTCAGTACATCAAGGATACAAAGATTGATGTGTTCGGTACACAGGAAGTGCTTCATAGCCAGTTCGAAGACTTGAAGGCGATGCTCCCTGACTTCGAAGGAGTAGGTGTAGGTCGTGACGATGGTGCTACCAAGGGCGAATACTCGGCTGTATTCTATAACAAGAACGTGTTCGATGCACTCGATTCAGGTACATTCTGGTTGTCGGAAGACCCTACTGCAGTAGGCAAGATGGGTTGGGATGCGGTATGTGTCCGCATTGCTACTTGGGCCAAGTTGCAGCACAAGGCTACCGGCAAGATCGTGATGGCTGTCAATACTCACTACGACCACGTAGGTCAGGTTGCCCAGAAGGAAAGCTCGTTGCTGATTATCCGCAAGATCAAGGAAATCGTAGGCGACCAGCCGGCTGTTTTGACCGGTGACTTCAACGTAACCGATCAGAGCGAAGCTTACAATACCATCGTATCTAACGAGTTTGTATTGCTCGATGCACACAAGGTGGCTGAAAAGACAGCAGGTCCAAGCTATACATTCCATGGCTTCGATAAGGTAGATATGGGTAAGCGCAGTAAGATTGACTTCGTGTTTGTGACACCTAGCATCAAGGTTTTGCATTCGGAAGTAACCAAGGAAGTAAAGGATGCCTTGCTTTCTGACCACAACCCACAATGGACAGATTTGGAATTTTAAAATAAAGAAAAGAATATGAAGAAAAATATTTTAGTTGCATTGGTCGGTGCTTTTATGGCAATGGGCATTTTCTCTTGTCAACAGCCGGCAAAGGAAAATCAAGTGAAGGAATATCCGATGTTTTGGACATGGATTGGTTATAACGCAGAAAAGTTTGATTCTGTTTGCCAGTCGTTGAGCGAACTCGGTTTGGACGGTATCGTGTTGAAGGCCAATTCGGCAGACGAATATCGTCAGGCTATTCCGGTAGCCAACAAGTATGGTTTGACTGTATACGCTTGGTGGTGGACCATCAACAACCACAAGATTGCTGCTGAGCATCCGGAATGGTTGAGCTATAACCGCGACGGTTATAGCATTGCCGACAGCATGGCATACGTAGGCTACTACAAGTTCCTCAGCCCGATTATCCCGGGTGTTCGTGAAGGAATCTGCCAGCAGGTAGAAGAACTCTGCCAGGTAGAAGGCTTGGAAGGTGTGGCTATCGACTATCACCGCTTGGTAGACGTGGTGCTCCCTACCACTTTGTGGCCTAACTACGGCATCGTACAAGACCGCGAATATCCGCAGTGGGACTATGGTTATCACCCGGAAATGATCAAGGCATTCAAGGAAAAACATGGTTACGATCCACGCGAACAAGAAGACCCGTCGAAGGACGAAAAGTGGCTTCAGTTCCGTTGCGATATGGTATCCGAAGTAGCCAACCTTGTGGCCGAAGTGGTTCACAAGCATGGCAAGGCTATGTCGGCTTCTCCGTTCCCAACTCCAAAGATGTCTGCCCGCATGGTACGCCAGTATTGGGGTGACTGGAACCTCGACATCGTGTTCCCGATGGTTTACCATAACTTCTATACAGAAGATGTAAGTTTCGTGGCCGACTGTACTATTGAAAACGCTCGCGACAAGCAGGATATGACTACTCTTGGTGCCGGTGTTTGGGCTTACAATACTCCTGAAATGTTCGCTACTATGGATGCAGCATTCAACAACGGTGCACAGGCTATCTCTATGTTTACCGCTGAGGCTATCACCGATCCGGCCATCCGCAAGCAGTTCAAGGAATATGCCGACAATGCCCGCGCAGCCCGCAAGGCTAATGGTGGCGTAGTGAAGGCTACTTATCCGAAGGTTGCCGATCCGGATCCGTTCAAGAAGGAAGGCGTGATGAAGGTTATCGAAAGTCGTATGCAGAAGCTCATCGCTGAAGCTAATGGCAAGACAGAACTTGCTCCGTTGGCTTTGGGCGAATACCAGTTCAAGGAACAAGAAGATATTACCAAGCGTTACGAAGTAACTGATGCCAACAGCAAGCAGACATTCGATGTATACTTCTACTTCTATGGCGATATCCTTTCGGGTTGGAATGTATATTTAAAGAAGTAATTCGGTAGAAATGAAAAATCTGACAATTAAAAAGATAAATGCAAGTGCGGTAGAGGCTTCTGCCGTACTTGCCTTGATGGATGCTGCAGGCATTGAGTTCAATCCTATTGCTACCGTCAACTGGAGCGATTTCCCTTACCAGCCGGAGGTGAAGTTCCGTGTAGCTCATACAGGCGATGCCCTTTTGCTTCACTATCAGGTGACCGAAGCCAGCGTGCGCGCGGTAGCTTTGGCCGACGATGGCCGTGTGTGGGAAGACTCTTGTGTGGAATGCTTCCTCTCGCCAGAGGGCAACGATTTCTACTATAACTTCGAGTGCAACTGCGCAGCCAAGCTTTTGCTTCACGGCGGTCCTGCCGGTGGTGAGCGCCCTACTGCTTCCGAAGAAGTGTTGAAGAGCGTACAGCGTTGGGCTTCGTTGGGCACAGAACCGTTCGAAGAGAAAGTAGGAGAGTGCACTTGGCAAATCGCTTTGGTTATCCCAGCATCGGCTATTTTCCGTCACGAAATCGCCGATTTCAACGGAAAGACTATGCGAGGCAACTTCTACAAGTGTGGCGACAAGCTCCAGACTCCGCACTTCCTTTCATGGAGTCCGATAGATCTCCCAAGACCGAAGTTCCATTGTCCGGAATTCTTTGGGGAGTTGAATTTTGAATAAGAATTGACAAAATAATGTCATTCAGAGCGAAGCGAAGAATCTCGTATGCATCCACGTTGGTGTTTTCGAGATTCTTCGCTTAGTTTTGGAGATAATCTTTACTTACTTTCTACTACTATTCGGTTGTCTTTCATACTGAACTTCGCAATCCCCAAATCGTTCAGTACTCCTAGAACTTCATCTATCGAATTCGAACGGTCCATGCGGAAATAGATGCGTTCTTTCAATAAATGGTATTGATGGAACACCACGCTGATGTTATACCATGAACCGATTTCTATCATTGCTTCCTTCAGTTCCTTGTTGTCGAAAGCAAATTCCCCTTCTGCCCAGTTGCCTTGAGTGGTCGAAGCCTTTTCCAATTTTAGTTTACCTTCTTTGTTTATGGAAGCTTGTTCGCCCGGCTGCATCCGTTTAGGAGAAGTGCCGTTGAGGCTTACTTCTACACTGCCTTCGTAGAGCGTTACGTCGGGGGTGGTTTGCGGATAAGCCTTTACATCGAACACCGTGCCGAGTACCTGTGTCTGAATCTGCTCTGTGTGGACAATAAACGGGCGCTTGCTATCCTTTGCCACGCTGAAACGAGCCTCGCCCACGAGGGTTACTTCACGCTTGTTGCTTGTAAATTCCTTATCGTATTCCAACCGGCTATTGGCACTCAGCAAGACTTGCGTTCCTTCGCTCAAGGTAAGGGTTGTGGTTGTTCCTGCTGGAGTGCTGATTTCCATCCGTTCGTTTGTTTCGGAGAAAGTGATTTCCTTCGGGGCTTCCAGAGAGGCAAACACTTGGATGCCTTCGGTGGAGTCTGGAGTGCGCATGGTTGGCCAAAGTATAAATGCCAATACCAGTATGGCAGCAGCCGAGGCTATGCTAATATACAGGTTCTTCCGGCGGTGCGGGGATGTGCGTCGGGAGGTCATGAACTCCTGCCACGCCTGCTCCGTTTCCTTCGGGGTAGGAGTGGTACCGAGGGCTTCACCAAAGAGAGCCTTCAGCCTGTGGTCGTTGGTGTTTTTGTCTTTCATTTTTCTTTGGTTTTATTCCTAATTCCCCTCTTGAGAGGGGTAGGGGTGTGTGATTTACATGGGGAGAACTTTCATTTCTTCTCTCAACATCTGCAAAGCCTTGCCGATGTGCTTTTTTACCGTGTCGGGGCTGATGCCCAATTGATCCGCCACTTCACGGTATGTCTTCTTTTCCCAGTAACACAACCGGAGAATGGTACAAGTAGGCTCAGGTAGGCTTCGGGCAATAGCTTCTGCCTTTTGCAGGAGTGCCTCATGTTCCCAATATCCATTGTCCACATCCGCTTGGGTGGCAAGGACGATAGCCTCGATGTGACTTTGTTCCACTTGTAGATGTTTCAGTCGGTTGAGGCATCCGTTTCGGGTGGCGGTGTAGAGCCAGGAGCTGGCTTCATCGTCCAGCGAAGAGAAATTTTCCCATGCTTTTCCGAATACTTCGCTCACAATGTCCTTGGCCTCGTCCGCATCACCCATCAGTGTGGTGGCATAGCGGATAAGTTTAGGGTGCATCGCAAGGAAGAGTTCGCGGAAACGTTCTTCCTTGTTGGGTTTCTTCCGTATGTTGAAAATCGATCGTATTTCCATAGGTTTGCAAAGATAACGACGTTTTTTAAAAACGCCTAAGCATCTCAGGTAAAACACCGAAGCGTTTTAAGTCAAACGCCTAAGCGTTTTTTTGAAACGTCGAGGCATATCAAAAATTCGCCTTTGCATCTTCCGGTTCCATATTTTACTAATTAAAGTATGTTTAGTGCCTTCACAGGTTTCACGGAGTCTTAACTTGCTGATTGATAACTCCTCCGTGTGAACCTTGACTTGTTTTTCTACTTTCACAGGTTTCACCATAATTTTCTGTGTGTGAACCTTGTGAAACCTTAGTGAAAGGACAAGGTTCACACAGGGACTCTGAAACAGAGACGGTTACGAATCGGTGAAACCGTGAAAGCTGTTTTCTAACTTTTTCTTACAAGCGGTTCTTTTCGCTCTGACCGGCACCTGTACCCTTGTACTTGCTCTTGGTTGCATTGAACTTGTAGGAGAGTTGGAGGCCGATGCGCTGGCTGTCATAATATCTTGTCGCTTCCGAATAGACACGGTCGCCATAAGCGTTGAAGTAAGTGTATCCCGTATGCAGAATGTCATTTGCGGTTATGGTGACGGTCAAGGCATCGTCCTTCAAGAACGACTTGGAAAGGCGGGCATTGACTTGTCCCATCGTTTTTTTTATTGCGTAGCTTCGTTTGGCTGCCGTGTCGAGATTCCCATTCAGATTGAAGAACCAACCATTCGGAAAGTTGAAATTGTTGTCCAAACGGAAGGTAAACAGCGGTTCGTTCCAATGCTCCTTGATGCCGAGTGAAGAGCCGTTCGAATCAAGCCACTCGACACCTGCAGTGAGTTGAGGTTGCCAACATCCTATTTTTTGAGCCATTTGGAGATTGCCACCATAAGCGTATGTGACAGGAATCGAACCTTGTGTACGGAGCACGACTCCCGGATGTCTCTCGTCATTGTAAGGCTTGTAATAGGAGGTGTATGTATCATAGACCTTATCGAAAAATAGTTGAGCATGTATCCATTGGTAGGAACCGTTCAGCAAAAAGTAATGATGCTTCTGCGGTTTCAAGTGCGGATCTCCGTTGGTATAAAAATACTTGGATTGGTAGGAAACTGCACTGGCCAGCATAGCATAGCTGGGATTGAATTTCATTACTCGGTATGATAAACCGAGGCTCCAGTCCTTCTCCCGATATTGCAGGTTCAGGATGGGAATCAAATCATTGTATTTTGGACTTTGTTCTTTTATCAACACATCGTTTTCATAGTAGTGTGTCTTCTGGTGCTCATAGCGAAGGCCTGCGGTAAGGTTGAGTTTACCGAACCGAATGCCGTATTGGGTGAATACGGAGTATACGGATTGCTGGATGTGGTCGTTGGCATCGGCAGAGAATCCGCTTTGCTTGAACAGATCGTGTCGGTTGGTGAAGGTTTCTTCCGTACCGATGACAAAATTCCCTTTGCCTAACGGACGCATCAGCATCAGTTGGGCGGCATAAAGGTTGTTTCGCACATGGTTTCGGGATGACACTTCATTAGTCTGGTTGTTGAGAACGAGTTGTTCCATACGATTTTTGCTGAACATATAGTCCGCATTGAAGTCCATGGTCCATTGTCCCAACTTACCCACATAGTAACCATTGATGCTATGGTTCAAGTCGGGAAGGTATCGGTTTTGGGTGATGTATTCATTCTCCTCCATAGTCTCTCCGTCCTTGGTGGTTAGGCTTTTTCCTTTGCTTTCTTGTTTGCCTTCGCCAATGTAGGTGTCCGGCATGTAGCGGATACCGAAGGAATGATTTTCGTTCGGCTCGTAGTTGAAGCCGATTTCCCCTTTGAAGAATACCTTTCTTTTCAGTTTTGTCTCGAGTTCGGTTTGGTTTTTCCATTCCGCAGAAGTATTCATGGTTTGTGTGGTGCTTTCCGTTGAATGGTTAGTGCCATGATTGATGTAGCCTTTGGCAAAGATGTCCAGGCCTCCGGTACGGTAGTTCAGCGAGACGTTTTCGCTCATGCGGTAGGCGCGTCCTTGTTGGTAAGTTGCTTGGAGGCTTCCACTCCATCCCTGACCGCGTTGCTTGATGGTCTTGATACGGATAACGGCTGCTACATTGGTCGCATATTCTGCTCCCGGTGTGGTAATGACTTCCGCAGATACAATCTCATCAGCACGGAGGCGGTCAAGTTCACCGGTATCGCGTACTTTGCGGTTGTTGATATAGATTTCGGGTGTACCATGCCCCAATACGGTATAGCTTCCGTCTTTTCCCGTCACGAAAGGCAAGTGCGAAAGCATTTCGCTGGCGGTTCCCATCTTGGCAAGCGAAGTGCCGATGACATTCGCTTTCAGTCCGTTGGCGCTTGGCTCAATCAGAGGGCGTTCGGCGGTAATGGTCACTTCTTCCAAGGCTTGTGCATCGGGAAGAAGCTGGATGAGATTCCGGTTGTCGATGGCTTGCGTAGCCGTAGCATAGCCGATGAAGGAAGCTCTTAATGAATAGGGCACACCTTCTTCGCCCACCATTAGAAAGGAGCCATCGGCTTTAGTCACGCATCCGTTCACAAAAGTGGAGTCGGACGAGAGCAGAAGCACGTTGCAATACGGCATCGGTTCGTTCTTCTCGTTCATCACCTGCCTCGTATCTCGATGACTTTGGTATGCGTGTCCTTCTTTTGGATGGCAAAGTAGTCGGTACGTTCCTTATAGATGAAAGGTGTGCCTTGCAATACCATACTGATAGCTTCGGCTTGTGTCTTCTGTTGTATGTTGGCAGTAACGGAATGTTTCTCCGTTTCTGTCACGGAGAAAATAACGTTCTTTCCCCCTTCTCGCTCGATGAGTTTCAATGCAGCCGGCAGAGGCTTGTTCTTCAGCTCCAGGTTAATCAGGTTTTGTGCTTGTGTGTTCAGTACAAGGGTGAGGAGAATCAAGATGATTGCCCACCCCCGGTTGTCTCTCTTTTCTTTCATGTATCAGTAGATTTTAATGGTTTCTTTATTCTTAATACAACCGAGGTTGGGAATCGGGTACGGGTTTTTAGGAAAAAATTAGTTCCACTCCTTAAATCCTTCTTCAAGCGTAGAAGGCTGATAGCCGAATGCTTGCTGCGCTTTCTCCACACTCATAGGTGTGAACGGTGGGCGAGGAGTAGCCTCGTTCATCTTTTCGGTAGTGACGGCCTCTATGAGCGATGCGTCCAGATGGAAATGCTTGGCTACCCGATGGGCGATGTCGGCCACGCTCAAGGTCTCGCTACCGCAGATGTGGTAGATGCCCTGGTGTTGGCTGGACAACAGCTGCTCGATGGCCCAGGCAATGTCTTCTACAAACGTTGGGGAGCGGAATTGGTCGGATACCACACGCAGACCCTGTCCGTTCTCCAGGCGCGTCTTTACCAGTTGCACGATGTTGCCATGCTGTCCGGGCAATGGCAGGCCGTAGACCACTTCCACGCGGGCGATGGCATAGTCGGTGCACAGTTGACTGATAGTTTCTTCGCTCCATTGCTTGGTTTTGCCGTAATAGTTCACAGGGTTGGGGGCATCGGTTTCTGTATAGGCCGTGGATGCGTCGCCACGGAACACGAAGTCGGTCGAGAGGTGTATCAGTCGGCAAGCATGGGCTCGGCTATATTCGGCCAAGTGCTTTACGGCCGTTACGTTCATGGCATACGCTTCTTCGGGGTGCTGTTCGCAATAGTCCACTGCCGAGAGGGCAGAGCCGTTGATGATGACATCGGGCTGGAACTCGCTTGTCATGGCAAGCAGGGCGGTGTAGTCGAGCATGTCGATGGTCTCGAAGCGATAGCCCGCTTGGGGCATGATGTCCGGATGCAGGGAGCAGGCCAATACTTGGTGGTTAGGCGAAAGACGGTTCAGGATGCGTCGGCCAATGAATCCATTGGCTCCTAAGATCATGATTTTCATTGGTGAGAGTTATATTATTTAGGCACGGATTACACGGATTAACACGGTTTTTAGCGTGTGTAACATCCACTATTCCGTGTATCCCGTGTAATCCGTGCCTGGAAAGAATAACATTATTACTTCAAAGAAATTTCCTTGATGATAGGCCAGCAAGTATGTGCGCCGGTTACTTGAATCTTCACGGCACGCAGAGGCTTGTTGTCGATCTTGGCTTCTGCCTCGCCAAGTTCGTTGAAGGAAGCAACCTTTACAAAGTTCTCGCCATCTTCGCTGATGAGCACATCGCCCATGGTGATGTAGTCCTTCGAGTCGCCGGTGATGATCTTGATTTCGTTCACAGGCAATGGCTCGCCCAAGTTTACGGTGAAGTAGTGTTCCTTGCCGATGGTGCTGCCACCCCAGAAGAAGCTGTTGCTCTTGCCGTCGAATGCATACTCGGCATGGTATGGCGGATTCCAAGGGATGTTGGTGTCGATGTGGGCATTACGCACCAAGGCCGGCTTTTCTTGCGAAGGCACGAATTCTTTTTCGTTCATGGCATCGTCTTCATAATAGTTGATGCCGAGGGCCTGCATGATAGGATAATAGTCGGTGATGCGGCCGTAGAAGTTATCCCAGTTGCGGTCGGTTACCGGAGTCCAGAGCACTTCGGCCAACGCACAGAGGCGAGGGTAGAGCATCCATTCCACACGGTCTTGGGTAGTGACACGTTCGGTCCACAAGGCACCCTGTCCGCCCAAAATCAAGGCTTGCTGTTCGGCAGTGAGGCCTTCGTTTACAATCGGGTTCCACTCGTATACCTTGCGGGTAGAGTTGCCGGCATAGCCCCAGTCGTAGTAGCAACCGTGTTGCGGACACATGATGATAGGGATGTTTCTATCCAATGCTTCCTTCTGTGCCTTTACACCATCTTCGCGCCAGATGGTCAACACATCGTCGGAAGTAGCAGCACCGCGGTCGTTGATTTCGTCCCATCCGAGCATAATCTTGCCCTTCGAACGGATGAGTTCGCTCATCTTGCGGGTGAAGTAATCCTGGATTTCGCCCGGATGCTTCATGCCTTCCTTCTTGTAGAGCGCCATGCACTTAGGGCATTGTTCCCAGATGGTAGTAGGCACTTCGTCGCCACCAAAGTGGATGTACTTTGACGGGAAGATTTCGGCCAAGGCATCGATGATGTCTGCGGCAAATTCATACGATTTCGGGTTGCCCACACAAATCATGTTTTCATCGGCGCGCTTGCGCTTGCTCCATGGGCGTTCTTCCGGATAGGTCTCGAATGAGCCACCCTTGCAAGAGAGTTCAGGGAGGGCAGCCAAGAGGGCAGTGCTGTGTCCTGGGAGGTCGATTTCAGGAATGATTTCGATTCCACGGCTCGCAGCATAGCGCACGATTTCCTTCAAGTCTTCCTTGCTGTAGTACTTGCCCGACATTTCAGGGAAGTCGTAATAATAGGTACCTTCTTGGGTGAGGCTCGGATACTTGTCTACGGCCATACGCCAAGCTTGGTTGTCGGTGAGGTGAAGGTGCAAGGTGTTGAACTTGAAGAAGTCCATCTGGTCGATGCTTTCCTTCAGCTCGTCCACGGTCCAGAAGTGACGGCTACAGTCGAGCATCAATCCGCGGTAACCATACAGAGGCTTGTCTTGGATATTGAGCACCGGAAGCTTGCCATCTTTAGCGGTAAGGATAAGCTGATGGAGGCTGGTGAGGGCATGGCTGATACCAGCCAAATCACTTGCTTCCAATTGGATACCATTCTTGGTAATGGTCAATGCATAGGCTTCGGCAGGGAAGGCAGCGTTTTCTACCAATACTACGGATGCGCCTTCTGCAGCGAGGGCCACATTCAGGCCGGCCGACTTCTGCACATCGCCGATAAAGTTTTCGGCAGTAGCTTTCCATGCTTCAGGAGCCTGGAGGGTTTTCAGGTTGCTCAATGCGAACGAACCGTTCAGAATTTCTACGTTCTCTGCTTGTGGAATGAGCTGCACTTGTTCCACCAGTTTGCCTTCGCATGCCGACAAGAGGCAGGCAAGGGCTGTGGCATAAAAGAATGTCTTTTTCATTGTAGGTTGTTATTTGGATGTTTTCATAATTGTTTCGTATACGGTGCGGGCAAGGTCGGCGTTGTCGTTGTCGCCGGCATAATCCCAGTACATGCCGCCCAAGAGTCCTTTCTCTAAAACGTACTCGCATTTGATGGTAAGCGAGCGCACGTTGTCGTATCCCAATACCAGCGTTCCTTCCTTATTGACGAGGTAAGGTACTTTGGCGGTGTCGTTCCATTGTTCGGTGTATTCTCCGTTGAAGTCAATTTTGCGGTAATCGCGGTTGGAGAGGATCTTGCCACCGCGTCCGTAGAATGGCATTCCCAAGACCAGTTTTTCGGCCGGTACTCCCGAGTCGATGTGTGCCTTTACGGCATCGTCGCAAGTCAGTCGTCCGCTGATGCTTGCCCTGTAGAGGGTGGAGTGATGCTTGGGCGCATTGGCCATATCGTAAGACATGATGTTCACGAAATCAAGGTCGTTCATAATGGCGCAGAAGTCCACAAACTGGGCACTGGCTACCGATGCCATAGTCAACAGCTTCTCCTTTCCGATAGCTTGGCGGATGTCACGCACCAAGAGGGTAAAGTTGTCGGTATCGTCGGGCGAAGATGAGATATTGGCTGCCGAGCTGGTAGGGTATTCCCAATCCAAGTCAATACCATCTAATCCGAATTCCTGCACCACTCGTTGGCAATCCTTGGCGAACGAAAGACGGTTCTGTTCATCGGCTGCCATTTCGCTGAAGCGTCCGCTTCCCCAACCGCCGATGGAGAGCAACACCTTCAAGTGGGGTGCTTGTTCCTTCAGTGCTACAATTTGGTGCAAGCGTTCTTCGTTGTTGATGCGTACGCCATTGAAGGAGTCGGTAACATGTCCGAAGGCATAGTTGATGTGGGTAACCAACGACGGGTCGGGCATCACTTTACTCCACGAGGTGACATAGGCAATGACTACCTTCGCAGGGGTATCGGCAGGCTTCGATGTCTTTCCACAACTATGGAGGAGGCAAAGGCTACCTGCAAGCAGGAGCAGGAGGAGGGGGAGTTTTTTCATGGTTTTTCGAGTTGTTAGGGTTCAATTGTTATTCAACAATCCATCGCTTGTCGTGAACGGTAATGGCTCCGTCTGTGTAGTGCATTTTTTCTGCCAAAGGAATTCTCAATACATACTTCTTACCGCTTACGTTCTGCAAGAAGTTGTCGCGCAACCATGGGTTGAGGTTTTTCAGCAAAGCGTAGGTGGTGCCTTGTTTCTTGGACCATGCGGCCAGGTCGGCGATGCCGGTGGTTACGGTCACTTCCTTGTAAGGTACTTGCATATAGAGGTCCGAAGCTCTAAGGCGAAAACCGAAAGCGGTCGGATTGGAAAACATGATCTTGGCTGCTATGATTCGGTATACATAGCGTGCTGTCTCTTCCACGAGGTGCAAGTCCAAGGTTTCGTCTATCTGCTGTTTCTGCATTTGCCCCACGATGCGTGCCTGTCCGCCATTGTAGGCGGCTGCTACGGCTACCCAATCGTTGTATTTCTTATAGGCTGCCTTGATGTACTTGCAGGCTGCAACGGTAGACTTTTCTACATGGTAGCGTTCGTCTACATTCTTGTTTACTTCCAAGCCGTATTCTCTGCCGGTGGTTTGCATGAATTGCCACAAGCCTGAAGCGCCGGCATGCGAGCGGGCTAACGGGTTGCAGCTACTTTCAATGGCCATCAGGTACTTGAAATCGTCGGGAATTCCGTGTTCTTTCAAGATAGGCTCCACGATAGGGAAATATCGGTTGGCACGTTTGATGGTCTGCATCGAAGTGCTGTGCATGTAGGCAAAGGCCAATAATTCTCGGTCCAGACGTTCGTGGCGGTCGAATCGGGTAAGGTCAATTTCCTTTCCGCAGAACATGACCGATGCCGGTACTTGTGGAGAACTGTACTGCAAAACGCTTGTTTCTGTGTTCTGTTGTTCGGTTGTATTGCCTTGTTGCGGTACGGCATGGCATGCCGAAATGAAGCATACAAGGGCAGTCGAAAGAATGAGTATTTTTGGATATAAATTCATTTTGATGTTATTTTTATGAATAATGTTCGATGCAAAGATACATAAATTTATGAGAATAGAATACCTATCTGATTGTAGTAGAGGGAATATAATGATGGTAATGAAAATTAGTTGTAAAAATATTCCGCTGCATGTATGATTATTCCAAAATAAAGTGTAAATTTGCGCCTCGTTAGAATAAATATGCAACCATGAAGAGTAAGAATAATAGACTTGATGCCATAAAAATCATTATTTCAAGTAAAGAAATAGGAAGTCAGGAAGAATTATTGCAAGAACTGACAAAGGAGGGGTTCCAGTTGACACAGGCTACCCTTTCGCGCGACTTGAAGCAACTGAAAGTGGCGAAAGCAGCCAGTATGAATGGCAACTATGTATATGTGTTGCCTAACAATACCATGTACAGAAGAATGACAGAACAGCAGTCGGCTACAGAAATGTTGCGTTCGGACGGTGTTCGTGGCATTGAGTTTTCGGGGAATATAGCAGTCATCCGCACTCGTCCGGGATATGCCAGCAGTGTGGCTTACGACATCGATACCCATCATTTCGATGAAATCTTGGGTACCATAGCCGGAGATGATACTATCATGCTCGTTCTTCGTGAAGGATGCACCCGCACAAGTGTGCTGAATGCATTGTCTTTAATTATACCGAATATAAAATAAATAAAATAGATTTTAAGAGATGAATAGCAAGCAGATTGATGTGATGGTGGCAGATGCCTCACATGAAATTTATGTTGATAAGATTTTAAATACTATCAAGGAAGCTGCGAAGGTACGTGGCACAGGTATTGCAGAACGTACACACGAATACTTGGCAACTAAGATTAAGGAAGGTAAGGCAATCATCGCATTGGATGGCGATGAGTTTGCTGGTTTCACATACATCGAATCGTGGGGCAACAAGACATACGTTGCTACTTCTGGTTTGATTGTACACCCTAAGTATCGTGGCTTGGGCTTGTCTAAGCGAATTAAGGCTGCTTCTTTCCGCTTGGCTCGTTTGCGTTGGCCGAAGGCTAAGTTGTTCAGTTTGACAAGCGGTGGTGCCGTGATGAAGATGAACACAGAATTGGGTTATGTGCCTGTAACTTTCAACGAACTGACAGACGATGAGGCTTTCTGGAAAGGTTGTGAAGCTTGTACTAACCATGAAATTCTCGTGGCCAAGGACCGCAAGTTCTGTATTTGTACAGCGATGCTTTACGATCCTGCAAAGCATACAGATGATACTATTTAATGAAGAGTGAAAAACTAAAAATGAAGAAATAATAAAAATGAAGCATGATGGACAGAAGAATAAGGAATTCCGTTTGGATGAAAATTCTTCATTTATCATTCTTCATTAAAAATATACCATTATGGAAGAAAATAAGAAAAAAAAGGTAGTAGTTGCCTTCAGCGGTGGTTTGGATACTTCTTACACCGTAATGTATTTGGCTAAGGAAAAAGGTTATGAAGTGTATGCAGCTTGCGCCAATACAGGCGGTTTCAGCGCAGAACAATTGAAGACTAACGAAGAAAACGCATATAAGTTGGGTGCTGTTAAGTACGTGACACTCGACGTGACTCAAGAATATTACGAAAAGAGCTTGAAGTACATGGTGTACGGTAATGTGCTCCGTAACGGTACTTACCCTATTTCTGTAAGCTCTGAACGTATCTTCCAGGCTTTGGCTATCGCTCGTTATGCAAACGAAATCGGTGCAGATGCTATCGCTCACGGTTCAACAGGTGCAGGTAACGACCAGATCCGTTTCGACATGACTTTCTTGGTGTTGGCTCCGGGTGTAGAAATCATCACTTTGACTCGCGACAGCAACTTGAGCCGTCAGGAAGAAATCGACTATTTGAACGCTAACGGTTTCTATGCAGACTTCACTAAGTTGAAGTATTCTTATAACGTAGGTCTTTGGGGTACCTCTATCTGTGGTGGTGAAATCCTCGACTCTGCACAGGGCTTGCCAGAAACTGCTTACTTGAAGCACTGCACTAAGGAAGGTAGCGAACAACTTCGCTTGACTTTCGAAAAGGGTGAATTGAAGGCGGTGAACGGTGAAAAGTTCGAAGATCCTATCAAGGCCATCCAGAAGGTAGAAGAAATTGGTGCTGCTTATGGTATCGGTCGCGACATGCACGTAGGTGATACAATCATCGGTATCAAGGGTCGTGTAGGTTTCGAAGCTGCTGCTCCGATGTTGATTATCGGTGCTCACCGTTTCTTGGAAAAGTACACATTGAGTAAGTGGCAGCAATATTGGAAGGATCAGGTTGCTAATTGGTATGGTATGTTCCTCCACGAAAGCCAATACTTGGAACCGGTTATGCGCGACATCGAAGCCATGTTGACTGAAAGCCAACGTAATGTAAACGGTACTGCTATCCTCGAACTCCGTCCGTTGTCATTCTCAACTGTAGGTGTAGAATCTCAGGATGACTTGGTGAAGAACAAGTTCGGTGAATATGGTGAAACTCAGAAGGGCTGGACTGCAGATGACGCTAAGGGCTTCATCAAGGTAACTTCTACAGCTCTTCGTGCATACTATGCAAATCATAAGGACGAAAAGGAAAACATTTAATAAATGAAGAATGAAGAATATTCTTCGCTTCGCTCGAAGAAATGAAGAATACCTATTGAATGGAAATTCTTCATTCTTCATTCTTAATTCTTCATTATAATATGATTAAAGCAGGAATTATCGGTGGGGCAGGTTATACGGCAGGCGAATTGATTCGTCTGCTTATCAACCACCCTGAAGTTGAAATAAAGTTTATCAATAGTAGCAGTAACGCAGGCAATAAGATTACGGATGTTCACGAAGGCTTGTATGG
>JAFYWH010000158.1 GCA_017558175.1 Bacteroidaceae bacterium | reverse complement strand
TACCACAAGCACGTTGTATCAACTGAGGGAATGTAACATTTGCCATAACTTACCTTTTTACGTATTCACATTACAAAGGTAACTTCAGCTTAATATTTTCATTCACTTTGGCGAGATTTTTTTATCTCATGGACATTTCATTATAAATTACATCCATCACCGTCTGGCCTACGGCTTTCAACGTATTACGGTCGATGTTGCTGATGTTGTCGTTTACCGTATGCCAAGTAGGGCCAAAGGATGAGTTCTCGCAAGTAGGGTCGTAGTTGATGATGTCTACACACGGGATGCGTGCCAATTGGTTCACGTACACATGGTCGTCAGTTACTTCACCACCTTCTTGTTTTACAAAGAAACTACCGAAACCCAATTCATGTGCCTTGTCCCAAATCTTCTTCACTTCCTTGCGGGCAGTGCGATAAGAGTAAGGTTCGTAATAGAACGTTCCACCCTTTCCACCAACCATGTCGAGCAAGATACCGTAACGGGCATAGTAACCTTGCACATGTGGAGCGCGACTCCAGTATTGCGAACCGAGGCACCAGTCGTGTGCTTTATAGCTACCACGATGCCAAGCTGGAGTACCATAGTCTTCAGCATCGAAGAAGATGATGTCGATGCCTACAGCTGGAGCTTCCTTCTGAATCTGACGGGCGATTTCGAGCAAGACACCTACACCGCTGGCTCCATCGTTGGCTCCATCGATAGGCTTCTTGTGGTTCTTTTCGTCAGCATCGTAATCGGCATACGGACGGCTGTCCCAATGGGCACAAAGCATTACTCGCTTCTTGCTATCCGGATTGTATGCACCAATGATGTTGCGGGCCTTCAGAATGGTACCGTCCCAAGCTTCGAGGTCGGCATATTGGTTGTACACTTTGGCTCCGAACTTTTCCAATTGTTTGGCTAAGTATTCGCCACAATCCTTGTGGGCTTGTGTGTTCGGAACACGAGGACCGAAGTCGGTTTGAGCCTTTACATAAGTATATGCACTATCGGCATCGAAGGCCGGAGCCTTGACGACGGTTTTCTTTTCTACGGCTTGCGTATCGTCCGTTTTCTTGCTGCTTCCGCAAGATACTGCACCGGTTAAGGTCAGCATTAGAATCGGGGCGAAGAATAGATTTTTGATTCTCATAATGATATGGTTATATTATTGCCTCCCCTCTTGAGAGGGGGAAGGGGGTGTGTTAAAGTACATTCATTTTATGGGTATCACACACCCCTTAACCCCTCTCAAGAGGGGAATGGGATATTTGCTTGCAAAGGTAATCAAACTTTTTGTACTTCCTCCATCACCCGCAAGAAGTTTCCTCCCCAAATGCGACGGATGTCTTCTTCGCTGTATCTTTCTTTCAATAAATGACGGGTGAAGTTGATGAGTTCCGAAGCCGATGCACATCCGATGATGCCTCCATCGCCATCGAAGTCGGTGCCGATACCTACATGCTCGATACCCATTACATCCACCATGTGATTGAGGTGAGCAATGGCATCTTCGATAGTGGCTTGGCCTACTTCTTTCAGGAAACCATTATATAAGGTAACTTGAGCCACACCACCTTTGGCTGCTAAGGCTCTCATTTGGTCATCGTACAAGTTTCGCGGATGGTTGCACAAGGCACGGGCCGAAGAGTGGGAGGCCACGATGGGTTTTGTGCTGATTTCGAGTGCATCGTAAAATGTTTGCACGCCGGCATGCGAGATGTCTACCATCATGCCTACCCGGTTCATTTCCTGGATGACTTGTTCACCGAACGCATTCACGCCCGAGTTCTGTTCATTGTCTCGGCAAGAACCACAAAGTTGGTTGTTCCCGTTGTGGCAGAGGGTCATGTATACGATGCCTCGGTTGCGGAAACGTTCCACATTCGCAATGTCCTTACCGATGGCATAACCGTTTTCAATACCCATCATGATGGCCTTCTTTCCTTCCGATTTCAGTCGGTAGAGGTCGGCAGGTGTGTAAGCGATATTTACATGTGCGGAACTCTTGGATACCATGGCTTCTATTTCATTTAAGATGCGGTCGGCCTTGGCGGTAGCAGCCATCAAGTCCTCATCGGTCAAGCCTTGTTGTTCCAAATAAGCGACCATGATGGTGGCATCCAAGTGTCCTTCCGTCATCTTGTGGAGGTCTACTAATATCTTCGGGTCGCGACTGGCAAAGTTTATCTCTTGGTCGAAGAACATCGGTGTGTCGCAATGCGAGTCGAGTGTAAGGATACGATTATGCAAGCGTTTGGCTTCCATGAAGGAAGTTGCTTCGGCCATGAATGTACAGATAGCATTACTGTCGGTCGCTTCATCGATGGTGAGTATCGGAATCTGACGGTTGCTGGCCAATAGAGTGAGTAAAGATTCTTGGCTTTCGGTTGTCAGAATGCCGTCGAGTGTGTTGAGTATGTTTACAAGTCCATCGGCACTTTGACCCGATGGAATAACCAAAGGGGCGCCTCCTGCTTGTAATACCGAATCTATATAGGTCGGCTCGTTGGGCAAGCCGATAAGGGGCATTGCCTGATAGCCGGGGAATGTTTGGTGGATGCGATGATAATCGTTCATTGTTATGATTTGTGTAAATATTAAAAACAAATTCGGAACCGGGTGATGCCGTCCGGATAGGTACGGAGGGAGAAAGTGCATCCATGTTTCATCAGTACTTCGCGGATAAAGATGAGGCCGATGCCTTGTCCGTTCGGTTTGGTGGAGAAGAAGGGGCTGAACAGTTTTGTCTCCACTTCCTTGCTGATGCCTTTGCCCGTATCTCCAATTTCAAGCATCAATGGAGAGGCCGAAGTACGGATGGTGATTTCTCCGTTCTCCTCAATGCTTTCGGCAGCATTCTTGATGATGTTGATCAAGACTTGTTCGAACAAGGAAGTGTCCAAGAGTACGATAGGATTTTCCTCGCATAGGTCTATGGATAAGGTGATGTTCTTGTTCAGACAGATGTTTTCCATGAATGTCTTGCAAGCCACTACCCGGTCGTTTAGCTTTACTTCTTCCAGTTGAGGTTCTGGAATCTTTACCACATCGGCAAAGTTCGTGATGAATCGGCTCATGCTGAAGCTCCGTTCGATGCATACCTTCATCACTTCGCAAAGGTCTTCCGTGTCGTCCATGGATTGGAGCACATCGTTCACCGTATCCAGGGTAGAGGTGATGCCGGCCACGGAGTTGTTCACCTCATGGGCAATCATGCGGATTACCTTTTC
Organism: Bacteroidaceae bacterium; assembly: GCA_017558175.1. Lineage (GTDB taxonomy): Bacteria > Bacteroidota > Bacteroidia > Bacteroidales > Bacteroidaceae > Phocaeicola. The sequence goes on along the minus strand of JAFYWH010000158.1, from coordinate 11,536 downwards.
GTAAGCTTTCTTTTCGGCCTTCATCACTTCGGATGTCAAGCTCTCTATCAAGTAGAAAGGATGGGCAAAGCCACGGTCGATGAACGAGAGGTATGAACAACGGTAGATTTGCGAGTCGCTCAAACGTATGGTTGTGGTAGTATCCTTTTCCATGCGGCTCAGTTCTTCGGCCAGCGAACCTTCCAGTTCGTTCATGCCTTTGTTCAGAATATTATTCTCTGAACCTTCATTCAGGAATCCCAAGGCAGCTTTGTTGGCCATGGAGATGCGCTCGTCCAAGGTCAGAATGATGACTCCCATGGGCGATGCGCTGATGAGCAGGTCGAGGAAATGGTTTTGTTCCCGGAGTCGCAGGCGCTCTTCCTTCAGTTGTTGCATGATGCGGTTGAATACCTCCACTATGCGGTCGGCCTCTCGTTGCCCTACTGGTGCCAACCGGCTGCTGAAGTCTTGTGCCTGAAGCAAGTCCATCCCTCCGGCTATGGAGTTCAGGGGCTTGATGACTTTCCGGTAGAAAAATACCAAATAGAAGAGGCTGATGGTAATGATGCCTTCTATGAGATAAAACCTCCATCCGTTTTCTTGGGTAGCCATGAATAGCAGTGTTATCCATACCACGCCCAATAGCAGCGCCAGAATCAGGAAAAAGGATTTCAGTTTCATGAGATTGCTTTTGGTTAAATGACAATGTTATGTTTCTCCATTCGGCGATACAAGGCCGGACGGCTCAATCCCAAGGCAGTGGCTGCTTGGGAAACGTTGTTGTCGTATTGTTCCAATGCCTGAAGGATGCGCAGGCGCTCCATTTCATCCAAGGTCAGTCCGTTCAGGTTCAGTGTAGGGGTAGGCTCTGGCGATGCAATATACTGAGCCTTGAAGTCCTCGACATTCAGCATTTCCTTGCCCGATACCAAAATGGTGCGGTCTACCAAGTTCTTCAGTTCGCGGATGTTTCCGGGGTAGGGCAGATGTTGCAGATACTCCATGGCATCGGGTGTAAAGTCTACCTTCGGCAATCCGTTTTGTTTACATTGAAGATCGGCAAAATGTTGCACCAAGAGAGGAATATCCTCCCGGCGTTCACGCAAGGCCGGCAGATGGATTGTTATCAGGTTGATGCGGTAGAACAAGTCCTCGCGGAAGGTACGTTCCTGCACCATCTTGCGGAGGTCGGCATTGGTGGCACTCACCACTCGGATATTGATTTCGCGTGTAATGCTTTCACCCAGTCTCTCGAACTTCTGTTCCTGCAAGACACGGAGCAGTTTTACTTGGCATGCCAAGTCCAGTTCACCTATTTCATCCAAGAAGATGGTTCCCTTGTCGGCCATCTCGAATCGGCCTATGCGGTCGGAAGAGGCATCGGTAAAGGCACCTTTCTTATGGCCGAACATTTCGCTCTCGAACAACGATTGCGAGATTCCACCCAAGTTTACTTTCACGAAAGAATTCTTGCTTCGCGGACTGTTTCGGTGTACCGCTTCGGCTATCAGCTCTTTGCCTGTTCCGCTCTCGCCGGTAATCAAGACCGAAGCATTGGTTTTCGAGATGCGCTTGATGGTTTCGAGCACCTCCATCAGAGCCTTGCTCTTGCCGATGATGTGGCTACGGTCGAATTCCTCTTCTGGGGTTGGTGTTTCCACTTCTTCCGCTTTGGGGGCTTTCTGTTCTTTCTGCTTGTTGCTTAGCGTTATGGCCGTTTCAATGCATTGCATCAGTTGGGCATTGTGCCATGGCTTCGTGATGAAGTCGAAAGCACCTGCCTGCATGCCTTTCACTGCCAGCTGGATGCTTCCCCAGGCAGTCATTAGGATGACGGGCACTTCGGGGCGGAAAATCTTGACTTGCTTCAGGAGGGTAATTCCTTCGTCACCGCTGGTGGTGAGCGAGAAGTTCATGTCCATGAGGATGAGCTCAGGAGCTACGGCACGCACTACGGCCATCGCTTCCTTGGGAGAAGAAACGGCCTGAACCTCGTACTTGGCACGCTTCAGCATCAAGCTGACCGAGGTACGGATGGATATGTCGTCGTCAATGATTAGTATCATAATTAATACAAAAGTAAAAATTATTTTTTGATTATCGCTTCAAAGTCCGCATCAATGTTGGTATTCTTTTCGAAATCCCATAGCGTGAGGCTCCGCAATTGGTAGTAGTAATACCAATAGTAGAAGAGCTCGTTAATGTGCTTTTGGCGTGCCTCGTCCTTGCTCACTTGTGCATCGTTCAGGTCGAGGGTGCTGATACGGCCAATCATGAAGGTCTCTACGTTGGTCTTGTAGCGTTGTTGGGCTATCTGGTCGGCTTCATTGGCTATGTTCAGTTGGGCACGCTGATTGTTGAACTGCTCCACCAGGATAAAGAGATTTTGGTTGAAGTCCATGGTCTCTTTCTGAAGTCGGCTCTGTACCACTTCACGGTTGCTTTGTGCTACCTTCACCTTGCCCCGGCGCTTGCCCCAGTCCAAGAGTGGAACTTTTACGCCTACTTCGGCTATCTGATTGTCCTTTAGCGGGTCATAAGCTCCCTTGAATCGATTGTCCGTGCCGGTGAAACCCAGTTGGGCAAAGAGGGTTATCTGGCGGAGGTTGCCTTTCGCTTTGGCTACTTCATAATCGGCTTCCAACTGGCGTCGGCGAATGTTGTGTGCAAAGGAGTTGTTGGCCAATGCTTTGTTCAGCGCATCCTCGTAGTCCACCAGCATGGAGGGGAGCGTTTCCGGCAAGATGGGTTCCAACTCTTCGTCTTCTCCCAACGAGAGGAACGAGCGGAGCTGGAACATGTTGCTCTTCAGCGAACTCTCGTAGTCGGTTAAGGCCGATTGGGCGTTCAGTACATTCAGCTTCAGCTGGAGTACATCGTTTTCGCTGATTTGTCCCATGCTTCGTTTCGCCTTTGCCACTTCGTACAGTTTCTTGGCATTCTCCAGGTTCTGTTTGGCGATGCCCACATTCTCCTTGGCCAAGAGGAGGCTAAAGAAATAATTGATGGTGGTCATGGTTACTTCTTCGGTTTCGCTCAGGAAGTTGGCCTTCGCCTCGGCATATCGCACCGGCTCGATACGACGGTTCCACTTGAAGGTGTTCACCCCGAAGATAGGTTGGTTCAAGGTCAAGGCAATAGGTACCGACATGTATCGCTCGTCTTTGGTGCCGTCCAGCTGCTTCATGAAGTCCAATGAAGTGTTTAGCGAGAGCGTACCTCCGGTGAGCCAGATATTCTGGTCGATGGAGAGTTCGCCCGACATCTGCATGAAGTTGTTCCGTACGAAGGTGTACGATCCGTCGCTTTGCTGATAGCTGTTGTAGCTCTTGGCATAGCTGGGGATGGTGGCGTTGAAGTTCACTTCCGGCAAGAGGTCGGCCCGGAAGGTGCGGTACTCCCAATAAGCGGTTTTCAACTCGTTCAATGCTACGGCAGCATTCACGCTCTGTACTCGTGCCAGAGTGATGGCTTCGTCCAAGGTAATGGGGCGGACACGAGGGTTGGTCTCTGCCCATGTGCAGAGGGTGCTTCCTAAAGCAATAGCTAAGGCTATGATTTTGTTTCTGTTCATAATCGTTTTGTTTAAAATATTTCTTTGTGGGTGTGTCGAAATACGCATCTACTTCTTTTTAGGCACGGATTACACGGATTAACACTGTTTTTTGTGCTTGTTTACATAAATTTTTCCGTGACGAGTTGTTGAGCAAAGCGAAAAAATCCGTGTAATCCGTGCCTAAATTTATATTATGCCACACCCACTTATATTATTCATCATGCAAAGCCTCTGCCGGATCAATCTTCATGGCCTTTCGGGCAGGAATGCCGATTCCGACGGCAATCATCAAGGCTATCAACAGGAAGCTGATGGCACCACAAAGGAGGAAGCGACCCGCTTCTAAGGTTGTGTCATTGTACCATCCATTCAGTTCGGCGTATGCCAAGTTGAAGTCAATCGCCAAAGCCAGCGGAGTGACGAGAAGCAACAACAGCCATCCTTCGCTTACCAGTCGGGTAAACACCATGCGGTTAGTCGCACCATGCGCCTTGTGCAAGGCTATTTCGCACTTGCGCTGCTGGGTGCGGAACCAGAAGGTACCGAACAGGCCGAGGAAGATGTTCACCAAGAGGAAGACCATCGTGGTAATAGAATCTCGTACTTTATTGTATTGGCCTTGCTGGAAATCCCGGCGGATGTCCTTGAACGAACGGATGTTGCTGATGTAGATGTTTCCTACACGGAGTTGCTTTTCACTATCCGCTTTCAATCGTTCGATGAAATCCACATCCTGATTGGCACGGACACGGACGCAGAGTTCGGCATCGGTGTCCCAGAAATCATGCATGAACAGCAACGTACGTGCATTCCTACCCGATTGGAAATCGCCATAGCGGACGACTTTAACCGATGCTCCCAAAGGATAGCTATGCGTTGTATCGTTGAACAAATAAACACGTCTGCCTATATAGTCGGTCATCGGCATCGGGCGTTTATAGGTAGAGGTAAACAGATTGTCCGATACGATAATCTCATCGCGTTCCAGCATTTCAGCCAGTTGTTCTGGTGTTTCACCTCTGGCTCCATCGTAACGGAACACTTTCACGAAGTCGGGACTGACCGCACGACGGATTACCCAGTTGGTGGCCTTTAAGGTATCGTCAGCCAACTGCATGTTGATGGTACTGTTGCTACCATTGTAAGGATAAGAGTTGTAAGACAGGCTTACCGCTTCTATTTCCGGACGTTGACGCAAGCGATTGGCCAACTCATGAATGTCTTCATTCTGTTGGTCGTTTGTCCGTTCGGTATAATCAGGGCTTTTATCCGTGAGCTTTCCCATTTCGATGAGGTAGCAATGCTCGGTGTCGAAGCCTCGGGGCTCAAAGTAAACGGAAGCGGTACAATACAAATTGTCGGTTATCCACCACATCACGACACTTACCAAGAGCAGTTCGATGGCCAATCCTAAATTGGTGCGCCATTCGTTCTTTATCTGTGAAAATAGTTTCTTGTTCATAATAATCTTTCTTAGAGATTGTTGGTTTTTCTTGATTCCCCTCTTGAGAGGGGGAAGGGGGTGTGTTAGAAAACATTCACGTGGATGTTTTTCACACACCCCTACCCCTCTCAAGAGGGGATTTAGATTAATGCAATCGTCCTCCCAAAGCTGTCACAATATTGGTGCGCGAAGCCATCCAAGCCGGAAGACCCGTGCTTAACAAATTGAGAATGAAGCAGAACAGCAAGGCCCAGCCGAAAGTAGAACCGTGTATCAGGATGCTGGCATCCACCGTAGGCGGATTGAGGGTATTGCTGAATGGTTGTGCAAAGAGCAGTGTATTGCCCATGTAAGCAAATGCCACACTCATCAGCAGGCCTAACGCACCTGCCAAGAGAGTTACCACCATGTTTTCCATCAAGATTTGTCCCATGAGTTCCATGCGGTTGCATCCGAAGGCACGTCGCACACCGATTTCGCTCACTCGCTGGCGAAGGCGGCTCTGTGTCATGCTGCTCAAGTTAATGGCTGGCACAATGAGCAATACCAAGAAGGTCATGAGTCGGCTACGACGTTCAGCCTCCACATTAGGTTCCTGATTGGCACTGAAACTGATGGACTGCTTCTCCTGGTCGTAAGGACGGTTACGGTGAATGAACTGATAGCCGTCCTCACCAACCAGCAGGTTGTAAGTCTCCATTCGGTTAAGCGCTTCCTGACGGATGGCATCAAAATCGTCCCGACTCTTTGCCAGGATGGTGCAGCTCATCAAGCCCATGTGTCCGTCAGCCGTTGTATCTTTGTCCTGTCCGGTCGATGTGTAAGGAATCCAGACCTGTGCGTAGCAAGTATTGGCAAGAGTCGATACATCTTTTACGATGCCCGCCACCTTATAAGGGGCATGACTCAAAAGGAACTCTTTGCCCACCACTCCTTCGGTGGTTCCGAAGAGTATGCGTGCCACGCTTTCGGTAATCACGGCTACGGGTTGGGCGGCATCGAAAGTGGCCTTGTCGTAAGGCTTCCCGTCGATGAAGGCGAAGTCGAATACTCGCCAGAAGTTGTCGTCCGTTTGTAGCATGTCGATGGCTGTAGCTGCCTTGCCGGGCAAGCTGACCGGTGTTGCCATCGGCATACAAGTATAGATGGCTACGGCTTCGGGAGTCTTCAACGATTGATACAGCTCCTTGATGGTACGTTCGCTCATCGGTTGATTGCTGGTAGCACCGGTTTTGCTCCAATTCTTGTTGGAGAGACTCATGTAATGTACATGAAGGAACCGGTCGCGATTGCTCTCCGGAGCAAACGGAGCGGTCTTTACTTGTTGCATCATCACCACGAGCATAATCAGGAAAATGGCAAGTGCCGTCCCGATGATGCTCACCGCACTGATGATGGGGTGCTGGCGCAATTGCGCCAAGGCTTGTGTGATGTATTGTTTGATCATTGTTTCTTAGTTTTATTGTTCTTTCCTCTCCCCTCTTGAGAGGGGGAAGGGGGTGTGTTAGAAAGTACAAAGAGTGGCTCTTCTTACTGCACCTGTCGACCATCGAAGAAGCGGATGGTACGGGCGGTCTGCTTGGCTTGTGCCTCGTTGTGAGTAACCATCACGATGGTGCGTCCGTCTTCCTTGTTCAGCTTGTGGAGGAGTTCCATCACTTCGGCACCCATCTTCGAGTCGAGGTTGCCGGTAGGTTCATCGGCCAGGATGATTTCCGGATTGCCCACAATAGCACGGGCGATAGCCACACGCTGGCACTGACCGCCTGAGAGCTGGGTAGGCATGTGCTTCATGCGGTGGCTGAGGCCTACACGTTCCAATACCTGCTTGGCGAGAGCGGTACGTTCCGATGCCGACATCTTGCGGTAGAGCAACGGAAGCTCCACATTGTCGATGACATTGAGAGAATTTATGAGATGGAAACTTTGGAACACGAATCCAAGCGTCTGGTTACGGAAGGCCGCCAGTTCCTTGTCGCCCATGTTTTCTGTGCGTGTGCCGTTTATTTCGATGGTTCCCGAAGTCGGTGTGTCAAGCAAGCCCATGATGTTGAGCAGTGTTGACTTTCCGCATCCGGAGGGTCCCATGATGCTGAGGAATTCGCCTTTCTGTACTTCGAGGTTCACGTTTTCGAGTGCCTGTGTTTCGATTTCTTCTGTACGGTAAATCTTGTTGATGCCTGTGAGCTTAATCATTGTAGTCATAATGTTTCTTATTTTAAATTGTTATTGTTGTTACTCTTTGCCTTTCTTACAGCAAAAACCGTGCCAGAAACTTAAGTTGCTGATAATGAAGCGAAGTGCTAAAAACAGAGGTGTCCGAAAACGGACACTTTATTCGTTTTCGGACACCTGAGGCGTACAGTTACGGATTATCTTTGTCTTTTATTCTATCATTGGCTTGACTTGTTTTGTTATTCCGATGTCTCGATTTCGTCTTTTGGCTTTTGCTCTGCAAAGAAACGTTTGGCTGAAAGGGGCGAAACAACTGCTCTACCTGTTTTCGCCTCCAATTGCTCACGGGCTACTCGTGCCACTTCACCGCCCTCTGTAGCGCATTGCATGTTCTCTTCCAAGTTCTGTGGGTCTTTGGCTTTGGTTATGCTGGTGGTGGAAAGTTCTGCCAACATGTTGAGTACTAATTCTTCGTTCGTCATGTTGTCGCGTAAATTCTCTTTCTTGAGCCCCTTGAAATGCTTGTATTCCTTGGCGGTTTTTCCGGCCCAAGTCTGATAGATGATGTCTGTCAGTGTAGCATATTGCACTCCTTCTTCCACATTGTGAAGTTTCCATTGATCCGTCAGGTCTTTTCGTATTTCGATACTTTTTAAGCGCTGGTTTATCTAGTTGTCCGAATATCCCAAACGTTTATAGTCTTCCATAGCCTGATGAATACTCAATTCCGGATCTTGTAATTGGTCAAGGCGTTCTGCAGCTACTTTGGCCATCCATCTTTTGAAAGGCTCTGCTTTGGGCGAAGGTATGGATTGGATGATGCGGAAAAGCTGTTCATTATCAGCTACATCCGTCAGTCTCATTTTCCCGTCTTCGGCACGTAATTTTAACTGGTGACAATTTGTCACCGGTTCAAATCCTTCCTCTTTGAGGCGTTGCTTTAGCTTGTTCCAATATTTTCTTGCTGTTTGGTAATCCTTGCTTTCTGCAAGAATGTAAATTACATCAACGATGGAAAAATACCACTTTTCTTGCTCATCATCCCAAACGGTACGTACTTTTTTTTCCTCGAATAGTTTGATTGATTCTTTCTTTGTCATAATGCCTTTATCTGTAATAATGTCCAAAGATATATGTTTTTCTAAAAGATTTTACTTTCGTTTAATTTGATGTGTAAATATAATGTTTTTTCTTGAGATGTGCAATGCTTTTTATGCCTTTATAGCATAGGTAATTGGATACAGGATTTATCTTTTCCGTCCGAAGCAGTTAGTCGGAATTTCCGACTAACTGAATTTTCTATACCTTCTTCTTTGCTCTCCAGTTGGAATGCCCTCCAGTGGTGGAGGTGCAAAGCGTTCTGTGACTAGCTGGAGATTCCGTTCTGAAATCGGTGACACCCGATAGGGAAAATGCCAATGGTCGCTACATCCTCCGTTTCCTTTTCCGAAGGGAGATGTGTGAGCAGAAATCCCCTTATGAAGGGGCCAGGGGGATGTACCATTAGAATGCTGATGGTAATGAATCCTTACTGTGAAAATATCCCTTTGCCCCCTTTGAAAAGGGAATGAGAGCTTTAAGACAAAACGCCCTTATGTTTTAAGTAAAACGCCTTGGCGTTTTGATCGAAACACCAAGGCGTTTTTTATAAAGGCCGTAAGGGTTGGAACACCAAGAAATGCCGGATAAAATTTAAAAAGTAAAATATTTGAAGGATATTTACAAATACGGATTGCTTTAGAAATTAGGCCTTAGGGAAACAGCATTTAAGGCTCACCCTCTGTTTGTTTTGACATAAATATTATTCATCGCGCAAGGCATCTGCCGGGAGCACCTTCACGGCTCTGCGAACCGGAATCAGGGTACCTATCAATGCAATGACGAGCAAGGCAAGGTATGTGATGAGGCTCACCATGGTGAATTGCACACCCGGCGAGAGCCATGGACTGACAAGGGCGAAGCTTGTTTCACCTGTAGCGCTTTGTTGGGACATGCCGTCTGCCATCACTACGAAGTTCACCACCAAGACAAGCGAGAACACAAAGGCAGCTGTTACCAATAGAGCGGCTTCGGCTAGGAATTGCTTCTTTACTCGTGTTTCGGTAGCACCCATGCTTCGCATTAACCCGATTTCCTGACGACGGGCATTGCATCGAATCCAGAACGTACCTACCATGCCGAGGAAGATACAAAGGAGGGTGAAGATGGCCAACGAAGTTTTCAAGCGAAGAGTGTTATAATTGCCGAACATTGTGCCTAATTCGTGTCGAACATCAGTCAACGTCCTGAAACTATCAAAGTAGAAGTTACCTTGCTTCATATGTGGAGCTACTTCCTTTTTGAATCGTTCATTGAAAGTGTCGAAATCGACTCCATCCTTCAAATGGAAAATGAGGTTGTTGCCCCTATGTGTAAAGTCATTGATACGTATATCTTTCTGCAAAAATACAATCAAAGGGTAAGTAGCAAAATAGTCTCTGGTCTGTATGTCTTTGAATACCCCACCAACTTCATAGAACCTTTTTTTACTTTGATAAATCTTCTGTCCTATGACTTCGGTAGTACCAAACATCTTTTGGGCAAAAAGTTCGGAAATGAAACAAAGGTTTCGTGCTGCTGCATCTTCGGGAATATCCAAAGGCTTGCCTGTCCGTACATCTTTCATGCCTAAAGTGCGGAACATGTTGAACTCATTTCCGGTCAGCATAGAAAATTGTTGTGCGTGTATGTATTTATCTTCATTATAAGCTAGAGTATCTGGATAGTACTGTCCGCCGCTCCAACTCATAGAGTTAGGTAACGAACGATTCATGGCTAAATAGGCAGACTCCACTTCCGGTTGTTCACAAACCATTTTCATTAAGCGTAGAAAAGCTTGCTTGCTTTGCTCGTTGGTTATGGTGGTATCACGCTTTCCGTGGCTTTGTCCGTATGCTCCCAATTGCAATACATAGCGTCCGTCTTCTTCATAACCTTTCGGTTCGAAGTGATTGGTCATAAGTACATACATCGGATCGATGACCGTCCAAAGGAAGAAGCCGGCAATGATGACTTCGATGAAAATCCAGCCGTTCATGCGTCGCTGGTTCCAGATTTGTTTGAATATTTTCGTAATCATAATGGTTTATCTTTTTGATTGAATGGAATAAATAATGCTATGACGAAGCGCCAACACGGTAGGCACCAAAGCCGAAATCAAGTTCAGCAAGACGCAAAGTCCGAAGACGGTCAGGAAGAGTGTCGGGTTGAACAGCATTTCGAACGTGAACGAAGGATTCATTCCGCCTGGCATCACAAAGGTTTCGAACAAATGAAACATCCATTCGCCACCAATGAGGGCAATGAAATAAGCCAATGCCAATCCAACCAACCCGCCTAGAATAGTCAGTAACAGATTCTCGGTCAAGACTTGTAAAATCAGCCCTATGTTGGTAGCTCCGTATGCCTTTCGTACCCCAAGTTCGCCCATGCGTTCGTCCATTCGCGATGAAATCATCCCGCAAAGGTTCATGGCAGGGATAAAGAGCAAGGCCAACAACATATAGAGAATGTTTCGGATGCTTCCAGCAATGTCGGGAGCACTGCTGCAATTGGAGCGGAAGGTGTTCTTCCACCACACATCGGGTTGGTCCATCCAGAAGTGAGTCCAATTGGGTTCTTCTTGCTCATAACGGTTCAACACATCAATCACTTCGGCACGGAGAGCTTGTAAGTCATCTTCTGAAGTGGCAGTCATATAGACGCTTATACTGCCCATAAGTCCTGGAACATTTGGTTCATGCCGGTTCTGCCCACCATAATAAAGCGGAATATAGAGGTCGGCTGCCGAAGCTGGAGTACTGCCGGTTACATCGGCCACTACACCTACCACTTGCATATCCTTACCGTCAAAGGAGAAGTACTTGCCCACTACATCCGTCGAGGCGAAAATACGCTTTGCCAAACTCTCTGTCAATACAGCTACCGGGCGCTCCGCTTCCACATCTGCTTCATCAAACGGTTTTCCTTTCAAGAAACGGAAAGTGAACACTTGCCAAAAGCCGGCATCTACCATACCAGGAGTCAGTGCAATCTGTTCGTTGGACTGCGGAAGTATCACGGTGCTACTATTTGACCATGCACCCATCATAGCCATTCCCACTTGGTCGAGATGTGGCAATCCTTTAACAAGTTCCGCCACTTTGCAACTGACTCCACCATTGCAGGAATTCCATTCTTCACTTCCTTTCTTTGCAATGGCCGATTTGTTGATAACCAGCGTCCGGTCTCGGTTATACTCCGGATAAACCGGGGCGAACTTCACATAATAGATAATGAATAGCACCATGGCAAAGGCAATGGAAAGCCCCGTACCGGCTACATAAATGGACGTGAAAAGT
>JAFYWH010000157.1 GCA_017558175.1 Bacteroidaceae bacterium | reverse complement strand
TAAATCAAGAGGAAGATGACCACGATACTCATCAACGAAGCCAAGAGCAAGGTACGGCTGGCCGCTTCTTCGCTCTCGAACTGACCACCGAATTCCACGTGATAGCCTTCCGGCAACTTCACTTCGGTATCGATGCGTTCGCGGATATCGTTCACCACCCCACGAAGGTCGCGTCCGCTGGTATTGGCAGAGATGACAATCTTGCGCTTCACATTCTCACGGCTCACGCTATTCGGACCCATGGATGAAACCACATCGACCACATAGCTCAACGGAATGCGCTCGCCACTCTGAGTGTCAATCATCAGGTCTTTCACCTTCTCCATCTCATCACGGACATCATCCTTGGCACGGACGATAAGGTTGAACACCTTACCCTTCTCATAGACTTGTGATACCACGGCACCCGCCAAGTTCACTTCTACAAACTCGGCAAACTCCGGCATGGTTACGCCATACTTCGCCATCATGTCACGCTTCGGAACAAGCTTAAGCTGAGGACGTTCGATCTGTTGTTCTACATTAAGGTCGGCCACGCCTTCCACATCGCTGATAGCGCTCTTGATTTGGTTGGCATACATGAACATGTGGTTCAAGTCATCACCAAAGAGCTTGATGGCAATGCTTGCCTTGGTACCCGAAAGCATGGCATCGATACGGTGACTGATGGGTTGACCGAGTTCGATATTCGCTCCTGAAAGGGTACCGAGCTTATCGCGAACCTCTTGCATCATCTCCTCCTTCGAACGGTTCTTGAGTTCGTATGGAGCCTCGATTTCGCTACCGTTCACCCCACGAGAGTGTTCATCCAATTCGGCACGACCAGTCTTGCGAGCTACGGTCTGAATTTCCGGAATGGAAAGCAAGAGTTCTTCGGCACGACGACCGAGCTTGTCGGATTCTTCGAGCGAGACACCCGGCAAAGAGGTGATATTGATGGTCAATGAACCTTCGTTGAACGATGGCAAGAACGAACGCCCCAAGGTGAAGAAGCATACCAAGGCACCCACAAAGAGCGCACCGGTAGAGCCCAACACAATAGCCTTGTGATTCAATGCCCAAAGCAAGGCGCGTTCGTAATGTTTCTTCATCCATACGGCCACGAATGCTTCCTTCGGGAGTCCACCTTGCTTGTTGCCCAAGAGGTAGCTACAAAGCACCGGAGTCAAGGTCAAGGCCACGATGGTTGATGCAAACAAGGCCACGATGAAGGCAATGCCCAGAGGCACCAACATACGGCCTTCCATACCACTCAAGAAGAAGAGAGGCACGAAGCTCACCACAATGATCAAGGTCGAGTTGAGGATAGGCATACGCACTTCCTTCGAAGCCTCGAACACCACTTCCTTGATGCTTCGGCGTTCGCCTTCCGGCAAGAGGCGGTTCTCACGCAAACGCTTCCACACGTTTTCCACATCGACAATGGCATCGTCCACCAACGAACCGATGGCAATGGCCATACCACCCAAACTCATGGTATTGATGCTCAACCCCATATAATGCAAGGCAAGGATAGAAACCACCAAGGCCAAAGGCAAGGTTACCAAGGATATCAAGGTGGTGCGAACGTTTGCCAAGAAGAGGAAGAGGACGATGATCACGAAGATAGCCCCTTCGTAAAGCGAGGACTTCACATTGTCAATCGAGTTGTCGATGAATCGGCTCTGACGGAAGATGTCGGTCGAAATCTTCACATCGGCAGGGAGGTTCTTCTGTACATCATCGAGGGCGGCAATGAGCTTCTCGGTGAGTTCGATAGTACCCGTTTGAGGTTGCTTGCTCACGGTCACGAGTACGGCCGGCTTGCCTCTTTCCGATGCCAAACCGAGTTTCGGTTCTTGCGAGCCAATCTTCACATCGGCCACATCTTCGAGGGTAATCGGCATGCCATCCACGGTCTTGATGACGGAACGACCGATTTGCTCGATGTTGGTAGTCGAGAGCATGCCACGCACGATGTATTCGTTGCTATGTTCGTAGATGATACCCCCGTTCACATTCTGATTCATGTTGCGGGTTACGGCCATCACCTCGTCGAGCGACACACCATAATGACGCATGCGGGCAGGGTCAATCAATACCTGATATTCCTTGATATCGCCACCAAGGACAGACACTTGAGCCACGCCACCGGTAGAGAGCAGACGCGGACGGATGGTCCAATCGGCAATCGTACGAAGGTCAATCATCGAGGTACTATCAGCGGTCAAGCCCACGATGAGCACTTCGCCCAAGATGGACGATTGAGGACCCATGGTCGGCTTACCCACATTCTCGGGGAGTTCTTCATTCACCAAAGTCAGCTTCTCGCTCACAATCTGACGGGCGAGATAAATGTCTGTATCCCAATCGAATTCCACCCAAACCACGGAGAACCCGTTGGTAGAGGATGAACGCACACGACGCACATGAGTTGCCCCATTCACGGTTGTTTCAATCGGGAAAGTCACCAATTGCTCCACTTCTTCAGCAGCCATGCCATTGGCTTCGGTCATGACTACCACGGTAGGTGCGGTAAGGTCGGGGAACACGTCCACTTCCGTGTGATAGGCCGTATAGAAGCCACCCACGAGCAGAAGCACTGATGCCACCAACACCAAGATGCGGTTGTGGAGAGAGAAATGTATGATTTTGTTCAGCATAATCTTTTCTTTTAATGAAGAATGAAGAGTGAATAATGAAGAATACCATGCGGATGCCTAATTCTTCATTCATCATTCTTCGTTCTTAATTTATTTAGTGTTCATGACTATGAGCCGGAAGGGCATTGCTAGCCGAAGCCAATTTCACATGATAAGCACCCTTCACCACGACCTTGTCGCCCGGGTTCACACCACTCAAGATCTGCACTTCCTTGCCATTGCTTGCACCGAGTTTCACTTCTTGCTTCTTGTAGCTTTCAGCACACTTCTGAATGTAGATGAAGTACAAGCCCTGTTCTTCGGTGAGTGCTTCTACCGGAAGAGCAATGGTGTTTTCCATGTCCTTCGAGAGGAGATAGATTTCCACGAACGAACCCGGGATGATGTCACCCTTGTTGTCGAAACTGAAGGTCACCGGTACATAGAACGAACCGGCCGACTTGCCATACGAGAGCAACTTGCCGTTCAAGGCTTCGAGCTCGTACACCTGATTGTCGTACGGAGTCTTGAAGTTGGCCGAAGTAATGCCATTCAGATACTTGTAGTAGCGTTCCGATACATCGGCACGGAGGAAGAGTCGGTTGTTCTGAGTCACGGTTGCCAATGGCTGTCCTACGGCTACATAGTCGCCTTCCTTCACGAGGAGATTCTTGATGTATCCACCCATCGGAGCCGATACCGCTACCCCATTCTTGGTTTGGTTCTCGCCGATGGCTTCGTAAGCCACCTTCGCATTTTCAAACTTTTCCTTGATGGCATTGAATTCCTTCTGCGATACGATCTGGCTCTTTACCAATCGTCTTGCACGGGCAAAATCCGCCATGGCTGCTTCGTAAGCGATGCGGGCACGTTCGGCAGGGTCGCCATCCTGCAACTTGCTTGCTGAGATGGTCATGATGGTAGCACCCTTACCCACTTGCATACCTTCGGTAACCGAGCGTTGGAAAGATACCACACCGGATACGCTTGCCACAATGGTACTTTCATTGCCCTGAGCTGCTTGTACCTCACCGCTTGCCTTGATGACTTGGCGGAAAGACTTCGGTTGGATTTCCATCGATGCTACACCAGCAGCCTTTGCCTTCTCAGGAGCAAGGATGATTTCATCGGGATTGCTTCCGTGTTCATGACCATGGTCGTGACCGGCATGAGCATCGGTAGCTGCGTGGTTATGACCTGCATGAGCATCGGTCGCTTCGTGTGTGTGACCTTCGTGGTTATGCTCACCAGCCTCGTGGTTATGACCATCGTGTGAATGCTCGTGACCTTCGTGGTTGTGGGCGTGTTCTTCAGTCGCATGGTTGTGCCCTTCGTGGTCATGGTTGTGGCCTTCGTGGCTATGACCCGAATTGCTTGAACAGGAGCCTAAGAGGAACATCCCCATGACTCCCATAAAGAAAATTTTCTTCATGATGATATGTGATTTTATTGTTATTGTTCGGTTTTGTCTCCCCTCTTGAGAGGGGGAAGGGGGTGTGTTAGAATACATCCAAGTGTGTGCGTTTCACACACCCCTTGGTCCCCTCTCAAGAGGGGAAAGTATTAATCAAACCAAAGCCGGAGGCGCACGAAGCCCCGCTACATGCCAAAGACACGTAGAATGTAGTTTCTCTAAATAGAAATAGGATTGTTTTGCCCTCGATTCGGGAATGGGCAAAGGAATGGACAAAACATCGGCCACCGTGTAGAGCAACGCACAGAAGGAGTAGTCGGGAGAGACATCCACCGTACATCTATCGGGGGTAACCGTCTGAAAATGAGTGATGCAATGGGAGGTGCAAGCATGCTTGTCGTGCGAGCAATGCCCCTCGTGATCGTGATGCTTGTGATGGTCTTGATGCTCTCCGCAACCATGGGAACACTCACAAGACTCTACATCGTGTTGCAAGCAAAGGATTTCCTGATGATGGTGATGGGGCAATACAGATGCCGTCAACATCACTATGCTGACTACCATTAACATCCAGGCTATGAATCTCCGTTGCTTCATTGGGTGCAAAAGTACGGAAAAGATAACTCAATTACAAATAATTCACCACAGAGTACACAGAGTTTCACTGAGTTTTTAAATTTTTCTTTTATGCTGACCTTCAGACTAGGGGAGCAAATACAACAATCCCCCTTGCGAAGGGGGTAGGGGGATGTTCCATAGGACTTGCCATGATGGCGCTGAAGCCATGCGGATGTTACATCCCCCTACCCCCCTTCATAAGGGGGATGGGATAGTGTGTTTTATCTCAAATTACCAAATCGAAGCACGCTCTGCCGGAGCAATGTACATCGGGTCGGTTTCGGTGATGCCGAATGCTTCGTACCAAGCATTGATGTGAGGCAAAGCACCGTTCACACGCCAACGACCGAGTGAGTGCGGGTCGCTCTTGGTGTATACACGGATTTGCTCGTCGCGGATGTTGCCTGCCCATACGCCTGAGTATGCCAAGAAGAAGCGTTGTTCAGGAGTGAAGCCACCTTCTTCGACCAACGGAGCATCCTTGGTAGCGTTCTTGAATGCTTGGTATGCCACTTAGAGACCACCATGGTCGTGATGTTTTCCTTCACAATGGGAAGCGCATTCGCATGCCTCCACATCGTGTTGCAAGCAAAGTATCTCCTGATGGTGGTGATGAGGCAATACCGAAGCGGTCAACATCACCATGCTGACTATCATTAACATCCATGCTATGAATCTACGTTGCTTCATCGGATGCAAAAGTACAGATTTTTAGGGAAAGCAAAAAATGTTTAATAAACAAAATGACCAAAGTATATGAATATACCTTGGTCTTTTATTATTGTCGTTCTTTTTATTCTACTCTATATCTTTCTAATTCTTTAGGAATTTTCCTAAATTCCCCAAAACTCGCATATTCATGAGGTTCATTAGCAAACTTTTCAAACAACAATTGACATTCTGTTTTGTGAGTTTGAATAAAATGAGCTATTATTTTTTTAAAAACCTCAACATCACCGTAAAATATATCCGAATTAGAATATCTCAAATATTTATCAGAATTTATTTCAAATGAATACGAGAACCCAGATCCGCCACAACTAACATCATCTACATCTACTACTTTAAATTGTATTTCAGAAAGTGCATTTATTAATTTATTAAATCCATCTTCATTATATTTACAAGTATCCCTTAAATGGCATTCATTTCGTGCTTCAAAATAGTCCCATACCAAATATTCTTTAAAGATTTCAATAGTAGTATATATAGCCCTACCAGAGTTAGTATGATGTTGATAAGTAATCTTTGTCGTTTTCTCAGAAAATGAATATACACCTGGATCACGGTGAACTTCTAATTCACTCTCCCCAAATCTATAACCGATAAACAAACCAAGCATAGACACCACGACAACAACAATGATTAAGATTATTTTTCTCATAATAGTATTTTTTGCACCATATTTTAACATGAGCTCGTTATAATTCACGTTATGTTAGTCTGAAAAGAATTGGCATACTATATCTTACGCGAACCTTTTTTCCTTTATGTTTACCTGGCTTCCATTTAGGCATCAGATTAACAACACGCAAGGCTTCATTATTGAGATGTGGATCAACACCTTTAATTATTTTCGCATTGGTTATTGAGCCATTCTTTTCAATAATAAATTCTACTATTACACGCCCTTGCACACCATTTTCACGTGCTATAGCAGGGTATTTGACGTTTTCTTTCAAAAATTTTTCCAAGCCAGTCTCACCTCCCTTAAATTTAGGCTTTTTATCGAGTAATTGATAAATTTCTTCTTGTTGAGTTATGCAACCTATTTCTGAATTACATGCCACTACTTTGATACTATTACCCAAGAGTAAAGCAGCCATCAATAATGTCATCAAAACAAACTTAAAACGTCCTATAATGTTTATTCTATTTTTTATCATAACAATAACTATTTATAACATAAATTCAACTTGCAAATGCAATCGAATCCTAATTTCTTAATAATAAATTAAATATGGGAGTGATATATATCTGTTAACACCCATGTCATTCAGAGCGAAGCGAAAACGTGTTGTTGAGCATAGCGAAAAATCTCGGATGCATCCACGTATCCAATTACCTGTATGTTACCGAGATTCTTCCTCCCTACGGTCGTCTGACGAGTTAATGAGGACCTGCCCGAATAATGACACTTTGTGTTAACAAGTATATCGTTTCCTTAAATTTTTCATTTGGCGTAAGGTAACTAAGCCTCTTTATAGGTCTGTTATTCAACTTGTTTTCTACCTAGGCAACAAACTTCATCGATTATTCCACAGAAGTCCGTTCCTTTGGGGATGTATTGCCTAATGAATCCCGTTCGTGTTCCCATTGGCTCCATGTTCCCAAGAATGGTAGGGCTTACAAAAATAGAAAGAAATTTCCAATTTTCTGCTATTTCCTGATGTTTTGCAAATTCTTTTCCATTGTCTGCCGTATTGTATGTATCAAGTTCTTTATGGGGTGCAATGTTTCTATGGTCTTTAGTACTAACGGGCGCAACTTTCCCCGAAAGCTTGCGGATCCATACCCTGGAGGTAAGCCTTTCGTTGATCGTGACAAGCGCTCCTTTATGATTGTCCCTATAACAGTATCTATTTCCAAATCTTATTCTTTGATTACCAAATCGAAGCACGCTCTGCCGGAGCAATGTACATCGGGTCTGTTTCGGTGATGCCGAATGCTTCGTACCATGCATTGATGTGAGGCAAGGCACCGTTCACACGCCAACGACCGAGTGAGTGCGGGTCGCTCTTGGTGTAGACACGGATTTGCTCGTCGCGGATGTTACCTGCCCAAACGCCTGAGTATGCCAAGAAGAAGCGTTGTTCAGGAGTGAAGCCACCTTCTTCTGCCAACGGAGCATCCTTGGTAGCGTTCTTGAATGCTTGGTATGCCACTTGGAGACCACCATGGTCGGCAATGTTTTCACCGAGGGTGAGTTCGCCATTTGCCTGCAAGCCCGGGAGCACTTCGATAGCATTGAAGTAGTCCACCAATACCTTCGAACGAGTGTTGAAGCGTTCTGCATCTTCAGCAGTCCACCAATCCTTGAGGTTACCGTCCTTGTCGAACTGACGGCCTTGGTCATCGAAGCCGTGAGTCATTTCGTGACCGATTACCACACCGATAGCACCATAGTTGAATGCATCATCCGCATTCATGTCGAAGAACGGATATTGGAGGATACCTGCCGGGAAGCAGATTTCGTTGGTAGTCGGGTTATAGTATGCGTTTACGGTCTGCGGAGTCATGTGCCATTCGTCAATATCTACCGGCTTGCCTGCCTTTTCCAACATTTCGTTCAAAGCGAACTTTTCTGCACGCTTGATGTTGGCATAGTAAGAATCCTTCTCGATGCTGAGTGACGAGTAGTCCTTCCACTTGTCCGGATAGCCCACCTTTACATAGAAGGTATTGAGCTTTTCCATGGCCTTTGCCTTGGTTTCCTCGCCCATCCATTCGAGTGCCTGGATACGTTCGCCAAGTGCTACCTGAAGGTTCTTCACGAGCTGGGTCATGCGTTCCTTGGCTGCTGCCGGGAAGTACTTTTCCACGTACATCTGACCTACGGCTTCGCCCAACACGCCGTTCACGGTGCCTACCGCCTTCTTCCAACGAGGCTGGTCTTCCTTCTTGCCCGACATCACACGGCCGTAGAAATCGAAGTCCTGAGCCACGAAATCATCGCTGAGGTAACCGGCTGCTCCGTCCACGAGCTTCCATGCCAAGTATGCCTTCTGCTTTTCGAGAGGGAGGGAGTTGATGATGGCTACGGCTTCCTTCACCGGCTCGATTTGTGACACGTTCATGGAAGTTATGTCCTTCAAGCCCAATGCGTTGAGGTAGCCTTCCCAGTCGAATCCCGGGATTTCCTTCTTGAGCTCGTCCATGGTGAGCATGTGATAATTGGCTGCCGGATTGCGTTGTTCCACCGCGCTGAAGGCCTTCTTTGCCAAGCGGGTTTCGATTTCCATTACGGCTTCCATGCTCTGGGTTGCCTGCTTCTCGTCCTGACCGATGAGCTGGAACATCTTCACGATATGCTGCTTGTAGCCTTCGCGGATGTTGGTGGTTGCTTCGTCGGTGTCGATGTAGTATTCCTTCTCGCCGAGGCCGATACCGCCCTGGTAGAGCTGGAAGATGTTCTTCTTGCTATCCATGATGTCGGCATCCACGTAGAACTGGAAGTAAGCTGAGCCTGCGAGGTCCACCATGGCTTGGATGATGCCTGCCTTGTCGGCAATGGCATTGATCTTGTCGAGGTCTGCCTGGATAGGTGCCATGCCTTCCTTGTTCAGCTTTTCGGTGTCCATGGCGAGGTTGTAGAGGTCGCCGATTTTCTGAGATACAGAGCCTTGTTCGTGCTCCTTCGATGCAATTTCAGCAATCAAGCCCTTGAGCTGCTCGCGGTTGTTCTCAGCCAATTGGTCGAATGTGCCGAAGCGTGAATACTCGTCTGTAAGCGGATTGTTCTTCATCCATCCGCCACAGGCATACTGATAGAAGTCGGCACCGCGCTGAGCCGTAAGGTCCATGTTTTCAGGACGGATACCTGCATTCATTTCTTTCTTTCCTTCGCAACCGGTAAGGGTGGCAATGGCCATCACGGCTACCGGCAAGATTTGTTTCATTTTCATATTCTCTCTTTTGATTTTTGTTGTTGGGTCGCAAAGGTACGATTTATATTTGGATAAAAACACCTGCTTCGAGGGGTTTCTTTGGAACAAGGGTGAATGGGATTTGGTTTGGGCGATGATGTACTTACTAAGTACCCCATCTGTGTCTCGCGAATAACAAATACAAAGATACTGCTTGAAAAACGCGAAGTCAAGTGTTTGGGGAGTTTTTAAGAACATTTCGAGGATTTGCATAAAACCTGGATTTGTTTGCATTCAAACGTTTCTATGCTTCAATCACGCAGTGTCTTGTACTGATATAGGTTTACACTTTTAGCAGAGAAAATAGTTAAAATGTTAAATGCTAAAAGTTAAATTTATGGCAACCAAGAAACGAGGCCGCATCTCGAAGGCCTTTAAACGCGAAGTCGCAATCGAGTACCTAC
>JAFYWH010000018.1 GCA_017558175.1 Bacteroidaceae bacterium | reverse complement strand
GCAGATTGCATTGTTTTCATACCGTATTTCTCACCTGACTGAGCACCTTAAGCTCAACAGAAAAGATTATAGCACTGAAAGAGCATTGACAACATTGGTAGGTAAGCGTCGTGCTTTGTTGAACTACCTCAAGGATCGCGATATCAACCGCTATCGTGCTATCGTTAAGGCTCTTGGCTTGCGTAAGTAATTTCTTGCTTACCGCGAAGGCATTAAAAAATCCCTGATTTCAAACGAAGTCAGGGATTTTTTTTGTAGTGCTTGTCGTGTCATTGATCAGACGGATCTCTTCTGAAGAAGATAGAAATAAAAAAAAGGTTCGCATTGCGAACCTTTCTGCTCTTCCTCTTGGACTTGAACCAAGGACCCTCTGATTAACAGTCAGATGCTCTAACCGACTGAGCTAAGGAAGAATTTGCATTGAGTTTCAGAGCTCTTCCTCTTGGACTTGAACCAAGGACCCTCTGATTAACAGTCAGATGCTCTAACCGACTGAGCTAAGGAAGAAGGTTTGTTTCTCAATTGCGGTGCAAAGATAGAGGGATTTTCTGAACTGTGCAAGCGTTTAGGGAGTTTTTTTTCAAAAAATGCGTTTTTTTTCGTTTTTAGCCCTTTTTTAGCGCAAATAAGGTTAAATATTCCCCAACTTCTGCATGGATAACGGAAATATTGCGTTATTTTGCAGCCTATAATTAATTAAGGTATGAGAAAGAAAAGAAACATCATCGGTATATGTATAGGGGCTTTCCTGTTGGGAGGCATGTTGTTCGGTTTCAGCAAGGGCGACGACCGGAATTTCCAGATAGTGAAGAGCATTGATGTGTTCAATGCCGTCTTCAAGGAGCTGGACATGTTTTATGTAGACAGTATCGACCCCAAGGAAGTGGTGGAGTATGGTATCAATGCCATGCTGGCCAAGACCGATCCTTATACCGAGTACTATCCGGAGGAAGACAATACGCTGAAGGAAATGACTACGGGCAAGTTCGGTGGCATTGGCTCGGTTATCCGCTATTACAGCCCTCGTAAGCGGGTGGCTATCATAGAACCGTCCGAAGGGCATCCGGCTGCTGAGGCTGGCTTGAAGGCCGGTGACATAATCCTGGAGATTAATGGTAAGGAAATGGTGCAGGAAGACCGTACGCCGAACGAGATGACTTCTTTTGTGAGCGATCATCTGCGTGGCGACCCGGGTACGCTTTGTGTGCTCAAGGTGGAGCGTCCTACTTCCGACAGCACGTATGTGCCGATGGAGTTTAAGATTACCCGTGGCACCATCCGCACGAATCCGGTTCCCTATTATGGTATGCTGAACGATAGCGTGGGCTATATTTACATCAGTACGTTCTCGGTAGAGGGTTGCTCGAAGGAAATTAAGCGTGCTTTCATTGAATTGAAGCAGCAGGGAGCCACTTCCATGGTATTCGATGTGCGTGGAAATGGGGGCGGTTTGCTGAGCGAAGCGGTGAATGTGGTGAACTTTTTCGTGCCGAAGGGCAAGGAGATTGTAACTACCAAGGGTAAGTTCAAGCAGATGGACCATGCTTACCGTACTACCAATGAGCCGATAGATTTGGACATTCCATTGGCGGTGTTGGTAGATGGAGGTACGGCTTCGGCATCCGAAATCTTGTCGGGTTCGTTGCAGGACCTTGACCGTGCGGTGATTATCGGTAACCGTACTTATGGCAAGGGATTGGTGCAGACCCTCCGTGACTTGCCTTACAATAGTAGCATGAAGATTACAACTGCCAAGTATTACATTCCGAGTGGGCGTTGTGTGCAGGCCATCGACTACTCCAAGCGTAATGCGGATGGTTCCATTGCCCGTACGCCGGATAGCTTGACCAATGTATTCTATACGGAGGCGGGCAGAGAGGTGCGCGATGGAGGTGGTATCCGTCCGGACATTGAAGTAAAGATGGAAAAGACACCGAACATCCTTTTCTATTTGGCAAACGAAGACATGATATTCGATTATGCTACGCTGTATGTATTGAAGCACCCTACCATTGGTAAGGTGGAGGATTTCCAATTGACGGATGCGGATTATGCGGATTTCAAGGCGATGCTGAAGAAGCGTAACTTTACTTACGACCGTCAGAGTGAATCGGTATTGAAGAAACTGAAGGAGATAGCGGAATTCGAAGGGTACATGGAAAACTCGTCGGAAGAATTTGCTGCATTGGAAAAGAAGCTTCAGCATAATCTGGATTTGGAACTCGACAGATTTGCCAAGGAAATCAAGCCTTTGTTGGCCGAAGAAATCGTGAAGCGTTATTATTTTGAACGGGGAGCCGTACAGGAAACGCTGAAGGATGATGCGGATTTGAAGAAAGCTCTGGAGATTTTGCAACAACCGGATGCGTATAAGAATGTGCTGACGGTTGCAAAGAAGTAATAAAAAAGTGGGTGTGTCGAATTATAAAATGTCTTTCATTTTGTCATTCAGACGACCATAGGGAGGAAGAATCTCGAGTACATCAAAGTGGGTGTTCCCGAGATCCTTCGCTACGCTCTGGATGACATCTTGTGGTAACTTGTATATAAATAACTAAAAAACTCGGTTTCGAAAGGAACCGAGTTTTTTGTTTTTTAGTTCGGATAAACCAAATTGGCTTCCGTAATATTTTCCAAAACTTCGTGCAAGTATTTGCTGGCTTCCCATTTAGCCATAGGGAGGTCTTGCAAGAGGTAGTTGCCACAATCTTTAGGAGCAGCTCCAGGGATTTCGCCTTCGTATTCGGCAATGAAGCGGAAGGTTTCTTTCATCAGTTCTACGATGTCCTTCGATTCGAGGTCGCCTTTCATCAACAAGTAGTTGCCGGTGAGGCAACCCATTGGTCCCCAATAGACAATCTGGTCGGCCCAAACGGGGTGATTGCGGAGGAAAGTAGCAGCCAAGTGTTCAATGGTATGCAAGGCTCCTTGTCCGAAGGCCGGTTCACGATTTGGTTCCTTCATGCGGATATCGAAGGTGGTAACGGTATCGTTGCCAATCTGGTCCTTGCGGGATACATAAATACCGCGCAAGAGGCGGATATGGTCGATGGTAAAGCTTGGTATGGTTTTCATAAACGATTGCTGATTTTTGATTTATGATTATTGAATCTGATTAGGGAGTGAATCGAGGAATGCCTTGGTTACACCGAACGAACGGTCGGCCATTTCGCCCCAGAAATTGGTGTATTGTTCCCAATGGTTTTCGGCTCCCGGTGTATCGCTAATGATGCGGAAGCTGATGAATGGTACCTTATATATATGGCATATCTGTGCGATGGAGCCCGATTCCATATCTACGGCCAAGCCTTCCGGGAAGTTACCTTTGATGGCGTCCAGTTCCTCGCGGTCGGTGATGAACTTGTCGCCACTACAAATCAAGCCTCCGTGGATGGCGGTTTCGGTTTCGAGTGACATGGCGCAGTCGAGCAAAGTCTGATGGCCTTCGAAGAAAGTCGGCATTCCTTGAATCTGTCCGTAGGCATTGCCTTCGCCACACCATACATCGTGATAGACGATATGGGAGCTGGCCACTACATCCATCACTTTCAGGCACTTGTCGATGCCACCTGCTACACCGGTGCTGATGATGCAATCCGGTTGGAAGGTACGGATAAGCTCTACGGCTCCGGCAGCTGCATTCACCTTTCCGATACCGCATTGGGTCAAGATGATGGTATTGTTCTTGATTTGACCTTCGGTGTAGGAGTAAACACCTTCGGTATGCTCCTTTTTGTTTTCTAAAAGTTGTGCCACTTGTTTATGTTCCGAACTCATGGCAGTAATGATTCCTATTTTCATAAAAAAATATTATTTTGTATGCAAATGTACGCAATTTCTTGGAGTTATCGTATCTTTGCGACTTGATTATAATAAAGATTAAAGGTTATGAATACATTCAAGAAAATCTTGCCTGATGTGATTGCTATTTTGGTATTTGCAGTCATTTCGTTTGCATACTTTTGTCCGGCGGTGACCGAAGGGCGAATCCTTTCGCAACACGATTCGGTGGCGGGCATCGGTGCCGGTCAGGAGAGCAAGGAGTATATGGAACAAACCGGAGAACGTACCCGTTGGACAAATTCCATCTTCGGAGGGATGCCGACTTATCAGATGTCTCCGAGTTACGATTCGACCGATTGGCTGAAAGGCGTTGAAAATCTGTATCATCTGTACTTGCCAACCTATGTGTGGTATGTATTTGTGATGTTGCTTGGTTTCTACATCTTGCTTCGTGCCTTCGACTTCAAGGTGTGGATGGCAGGTTTGGGAGCTATCATCTGGGCATTCTCATCTTACTTCTTCATCATCATTGCAGCCGGTCACATCTGGAAGTTCATCACATTGGCCTATATTCCGCCTACCATTGCGGGTATGGTGCTTTGCTATCGTGGCAAGTGCCTGATGGGTGGATTGGTAACGGCTCTTTTCGTGGCGTTGCAAATTATGTCGAACCACGTGCAGATGAGTTATTACTTCTTGTTCGTGATGTTGTTCATGGCCATTGCCTATGGCGTGAAGGCGTTCAAGGAAAACGCTTTGTCGCTCTACCTCAAACGTACCAGTGTTTTGGTCGTAGCGGGCTTGCTCGGTGTGTGCATCAACTTGTCGAATCTCTATCATACTTACAAGTATAGCAAGGAATCGATGCGAGGCAAGAGCGAATTGGTGAAGGAAAATTCGGCCAACCAAACAGATAGTGGTCTTGAACGTGACTATATCACCCAATGGAGTTATGGCATTGGTGAAACTTTCTCTCTCCTCGTTCCGAACGTGAAGGGTGGTGCATCCGTACCTTTGGCTGCCAACGGGAAGGCGATGGAAAAAGCCAATCCGATGTATGGAAGCATCTATAGCCAGTTGGGACAATATTGGGGCGAGCAACCGGGAACCTCGGGACCTGTATATGTTGGTGCATTTGTGATGTTCCTCTTTGTCTTGGCCTTGTTTATCGTGAAAACTCCGATGAAATGGGCGCTTTTGGCTGCTACAGTCCTTTCGATACTCCTTTCATGGGGAAAGAACTTTATGGGATTCACCGACTTCTTCATCGACTATGTGCCGATGTACAACAAGTTCCGTGCCGTGTCTTCTATCCTCGTGATTGCTGAATTTACCATTCCATTGTTGGCTATGTTGGGTTTGAAGGAAGTGGTGAGTCGTCCGCAATTGTTGAAAGAACGCAAGAAGGAATTCCTGATTAGCTTTGCTTTGACGGGTGGTTTGGCATTGTTGTTTGCCGTGATGCCGACTGTGTTCTTCCCTTCATACGTTTCGACCATGGAAATGAATGCCTTGCGAAGCATCCCGACCGACCAATTGGTGCCATTGCTTGCCAATTTGGAAGAGGTGCGAAAGAGCTTGTTCACCTCGGATGCTTGGCGTAGCTTCTTTATTATATTGATAGGTGCAGGCCTTGTCTGGGCGTATGGCATAGGTAAGTTGAAGCAAGTGGCTATGGTTGTTGCCTTGGCGATGCTTTGCTTGGTAGATATGTGGGATGTGAACAAGCGCTATCTGTACGATGATCAGTTTGTAGAAAAGCAGGTTCAGACACAAAGCTTCCGTCAATCGGAAACCGATAAGCTTATCTTGGAAGATGAGGCTTTGGATTATCGTGTGTTGAACTTGGCATCGAATACCTTCAACGAAAACAATACGGCTTATTGGCACAAGAGTGTGGGGGGCTATCATGCAGCCAAGCTCCGTCGTTATCAGGAAATGATTGAGGAACACATTTCGGGTGAAATGAACAATCTTTTCAAGGCGGTGGCCGATGCTGGAGGAGAGATGGAACAATTGGATCCGGCAGAATTCCCGGTTTTGAATATGCTGAATACCCGATACTTTATTTTCCCTTTGCAAGGCGGACAGACTGTACCTTTATATAATCCGTTTGCATTGGGTAATGCCTGGTTTGTGGATGAAGTGCAATATGTGAGCAATGCTAATGAAGAAATAGAAGCCATTCACGATTTGGATCCTTTGCAAAAGGCGGTTGTCGACAAGAAGTTTGAAGCATCGGTTCGTCCAATGCCTTCAGATTCTACTACAGCCATTGAATTGGTTGAATATCAGCCTAATTACTTGAAGTATGAAGTAAATTCAGAAAAGGGTGGAACGGTGGTGTTCTCTGAAATCTATTATCCGGGATGGCAATCGACTATCGATGGCGAGGAGGTAGCTCATGGTCGTGCCAACTACATTCTCCGTGCGATGAATGTGCCGGCCGGCAAGCATGTGGTAGAATTCAAGTTCGATCCGAAGTCATTGCATACCACCGAAACAATAGCTTTCATAGCCTTGGGATTGTTGGCTTTGTTGGCGGCTTTTGTAGTGTATAAGGGGATTAAAGACAAGATGTAGTATCTTGTTGGGATAAGGTGATACGTCTTACGCAATAAGATGTATCATCTTACCAGGATAAGACGTATAACAAACCAACAATGATGTAGAATGGTGCTTACCCAACCATAATGTTTCGCCATGATGCGGAAACGTTCTTTCAACGAAGCCTTGTGGTTGCGGGTAGTCATCCCTTCGTTCAGATAATCAATAAGAGTAAGCCGAGTGTTGTGTAAGCACTTGGCTTCTTTCATTATACGGATGCACCAATCGAAGTCCGCCGAGAAGCGGTATTGCATATCGTAAGGGTATTTTAAGGCCAATTCACGCTTGGCAAGGAAAGCTTGGTGGCATACTAACATCCCTTGTTTGAAGCTTTTCCAATTCAAGCGTTCGGGAGTAGAGAGGCGACGCATATGCAGGAACTTTCCAGTTTCGTCTACAATGGCGGTTTCCCCGTAAATCACATCCGGTAAATCTTTGTCCTTCAGTGTTTCTGCTATCTGTTGCAATGTATCTTTCTCATGAAACTTGTCGCCTGCATTCAAGAAGCAGAGATAATCTCCCGTAGCCATCCGGATGCCTTTGTTCATGGCATCGTATAAACCCTTGTCGGGCTCGCTGACCGTCTTGCTGATATGCTTGGAGTATTTATCAATGATTTCCAGCGTGTTGTCCTTCGAACCTCCGTCTACAATGATGTACTCCACATTCCGATAAGTTTGGGAGATGACACTTTGTATAGTGTCCTCCAATACTTTACCGGCATTGTAGGTTACGGTAATGATGGAGAATGTAGGGTTGGTACCGTTCATATCAGTCTTTGTTTCCCATTATCTTGTTATAGACTTCGATGTATCTCTTGGCAACGGCACTTTCCGAATAGGAGGTGAGTACCTTTCGGTGAGCTTCTTGGCTCAAGGATGCATACTCTCCTTCGCTCAATGCCCAATGAATGCCATTGGCAAAATCTTCCGCCGACTTGTAATCGGCTACATATCCGTTGTGCAAGTGGTCAATCATTTCAGGAATGCCTCCTACATTGAATCCTACGCAAGGAATACCACATGCCATGGCTTCCATAATGGTGTTAGGCAAGTTGTCTTGGAGGGAAGGAGTGACATACAAATCTACGGCATTGTAGATGTCTGCCAATTCCTTTTCGCTATTCACATAGTTCATGGAATAGATAGGGAAAGGGAAAAGCGATTCGTAAAGATTCGATTCTTTTCCAAGGATGACAACACCCAACTGCTTGCAGAAATCCGGATGGTTTTTCGCAAGAATTTCGCATGCATTGACCAGATAATCAATGCCTTTTCGCTTGTCGGTAGTCTTCATGGAACCGAAAAGCAATAATTGCTTATCCATCGGGAGACCTAATTTATGGCGGGCTGCCTGCTTGTCTCTCGGTTTGAACAGATTGGTATTGATGGCATTAGGTATGCTGGTAATGGAATGATTGCCTATCAGCTTGCTTCTTTTGGCCAGATTTCCCAACCATTGGCTACAAGATACGAAGTGTATTTGACTTCCTTCAAGCATTTTCTTCTTCTGTTGGAAGGTATGGTAAGAAAGGTCCTTTTTGTTACCTTTATAGAGTACAGGGCAATTCTCGCAATGGGTGGTATACTTGTCGCAATCGCCGGCATAGTGACAAATGCCGGTGAAGGGCCACATGTCGTGCATGGTCCATACGATGGGTTTGCCCGATTCAATAATCCGGCGGATATCTTTCAACGAAAGCATGCCTTGATTGATCCAATGAAGGTGGATGACATCGGCTTGAGATAATTCAGGTAGGGATATGACATTGGTGCCGGTGTTGGCTATGTCTACTTCGAACAGATTGTGTTTCTTGAAGTGGTTCGCTTTCCAAATGACGATGCGTTCCCAAATGAATTGCCAGATTTTCCATAATGATTTTTTCAAGCCAATGACGGTTACGCGGTCGGTCTGTTTGTCGCGTACCAGCATTTTGGCTTGAATGCCGTTATTGCGTAAGGCATCCATCAAGCGGCCAGCTGCAATGGCTGCTCCGCCCATTCTCTCGGATGTATTTATAATCAGTACTCTCATTTCTTTGTAAAGT
>JAFYWH010000156.1 GCA_017558175.1 Bacteroidaceae bacterium | reverse complement strand
ACTTCAGCCTTTACTTCAGCCAACATTTCCAAAGTACAGTCGCGCAAGAATTCTACACCTTCGTGCTTCTGAGCGATAGCCTTCACTACGTTTTCACAGCTTTCGCGACGCTTGTTGTATGCAGAAGAAGCCAATTCGTGCTTAACTACCGAGTCAACCAATACCAAACGATAACCTTCTGGCTTGAATGGGAAATATTGGTATTCCAATGAACGGCAATCCAAACGCATCAAGCTACCTTCCTTACCGAATACAGAAGCAAACTGGTCCATGATACCGCACTTCACACCAATGTAGTTGTGTTCAGTAGCTTGACCTACCTTTGCCAATTCGAACTTGTCGATCTTGTTTTCACCGAACAAGTCGTTGATAGCGTATGCATAAGCACTTTCCAAAGCAGCTGATGATGACATACCTGCACCGAGAGGAACATCACCTGCAAATGCAGTGTTGAAACCCTTCACGTCTACACCACGCTTGATCATTTCGCGGCATACACCGAAGATATATCTTGCCCAGCTAGCACGTGGAGCATCTTCTTCGTTCAAACCGAATTCTACATAGTCCTTCAAGTCGATAGAGTAAGCCTTAACCTTATCTTCGCCATTAGGCTTGATTTCGATAATCATACCCTTGTCTACTGCACCCGGGAATACGAAACCACCATTGTAGTCTGTGTGTTCGCCGATGAGGTTGATACGACCTGGAGATGCATATACTGAGCCTGTAGTGCCATCAAAATGCTTGATGAAGCGACTTCTTACAAATTCTATATCCATGATTTTAAAGTATTAAAACGGTTAATATTTTCAAGGTTTTTTATTTCTTAACTTTTGAGCCTACCAATGCGTAGAACAACAAGTAAGCAGCACAGAACATAACTACCCAGTAGCTAGTCATATAGTCTGTCATATCTGCAACCTGTGCCTGGATAGCCAACATTACTGCGCAACCGAACACCATTGTCATGAAGATACCTGATGCGATAGCAGTGTACTTACCCAAACCTTCTACAGCCATGTTGAAGATACCACCCCACATTACAGATGTGCAGAGACCTACCAACAAGAATGCGAAGATACCTACAGGAACGTTAGCCCAAATCAATGTCAATGTACCCCAGTCGATACCCGGAACGTTTACTGTGATGTCTGTTGGAGCGAACATACCGAATGCTACGAGGATCAAAGTTGCACTTGAAGCAACAGTAATCATAGCGCGGCTTGATACCTTGCTACCGATAGATGCACCTACGAAACGACCGATCATCATCAAGAACCAGTATACAGCAACAATCAAACCTGCTGTTGCAGCGTTGATGCCCAATTCCGGAGTGTTAACCAAATACATGTTCACATATGTAGGAGTACCTACTTCAATACCCATGTACAAGAAGATAGCGAGGATACCCAATGTGAAGTGACGATACTTCAAAGCACCCTTGATCAAGCTTGTATCAACTGGAGCCTGTTCTGGCTCATCGATCTTAGTGAATACGATAGTAATGAATGCGATAACGAAGATAGCCAAAGCGATCATCAACGCTGGAGTAGCGTCGGCAATCTTAGTTTCAGCAGTTACTTCACCAATCAAAGCACCCATGATGATGTATACGGCTACAGCAGCCAATGAGTTGAACACACCACCTGTCTGGATCAACTGGTTACCTGCGTTACCACCACCACCGAGGAGGTTCAACATAGGGTTAACCACACAGTTCAAGATACACATACAGAAACCTGTGATGAAAGCACCCAACAAATAGATACCGAACACAAGACCCAAGCTTTCCTTAGCGTCGAGCAAGCTACTAGACCACTGGATAAGGATACCTACGATACCTACTGCAAGACCGATCAAAGCAGTCTTCTTGTAGCCAAGCTTTGCGATAATCATACCAGCAGGAATACCCATCAACAAGTAAGCTACGAAGTTACCATAGTTACCGATTTGAGCCAATACTTCAGGAATGTCACCCTGAGCTTTGATGATGTTTGCCATCGGAGAACACAAGTTTGTCACGAAGGCAATCATTGCGAAGAGGGCAATCATTACGATAATTGCTCCCCAAGGTTTTGTTTGTTGATTCATGATTTTAATGTTTTTTGATATTTAATGATTATTATTTTTCAACACCAAATTTGTAGATGGTTACCTGCTTGTATTCTTCACCCGGAGTCAATACACATGATGGGAAGTGACCCTTGTTCGGAGTGTCAGGGAAGTGTTGTGCTTCGAAGCAGATGGCACTTCTTTCTGGGAATGTAGCGCCCTTGTAGCCTTCGAATCCGCTCAACCAGTTCGATGTGTAGATCTGAACACCCGGTTCGGTAGTCCACATTTCGAGCATACGTCCGCTGATTGGTTCCACGCACTTGGCAGCATAGCTCAATGTGCCTGCTTCGCGCTTGTTCAATACATAGCAATGGTCGTATCCCTTACCGATTTCCAATTGGCGGAAGCTATAGTCGTTGATGCGTTCGCCTACGGTATGCGGAGTGCGGAAATCCATCGGAGTGCCTTCTACTGGAGCGATTTCGCCAAGAGGAATGCAAGTTTCGTCTACCGGAGTATACCAGTCGGCATTGATGGTCACGATGTTGTTTTCCACCGATGCGGTAGGTGTTGCCAAACCCGACAAGCTGAAGAATGCATGGTGGGTAAGGTTGACGAGTGTCTTCTTGTCTGTAGTGGCTGAATAATCGATTTTGAGTTCGTTATCGTCTGAGAATGAGTAGATAACGGTAATGTCGAGATTGCCCGGAAAACCTTCTTCGCCATCAGCAGAGAGGTAGTGGAGCTTCAAGGTCTGGGCATCGGTTTGTTCGGCATCCCAAACGCGGGCATGATAGCCTGTAGGACCGCCGTGCAAGTGGTTAGGGCCATTGTTTACGGCCAATTGATATTCTTTACCGTCCAATTCGAACTTACCCTTGGCAATACGGTTGCCATAACGGCCAATGAGTGTGCTGAGGAATGGTTCTGGACTGTTGATAACTTTGTCGATGGTGTCATGACCTTGGATTACGTTGGCATAGTTGCCATCTTTGTCCGGCACCATGATAGCCACAACGGCACCACCATAATTAGTGATGGCCACTTCGGCTCCTGATGCGTTCTTCAAGATGAAGAGGTCGGTCTGCTTACCTTCTATAACCTTCTGAAAATCGGCTTTTTGCAAGCCGCAAAGGTTTTCTGCGGGATTCAATGTGTTTATCATAGCAAGAAAATCTTTTTATAGTATACTTAAAATTAAATGCAAATAAAAAGATTTTCTTTAATATTCCCAAACTTTTTAGAAAGAATCTGTCAAGAAACTTAGCAAATCGGCTACGATAAACGTGCTTCCACCCACGAATACGAAGTCGTCCGGATGGGCCGATGCCAGGGCTGCCTGGTATGCTTCTTTTACCGAATGGTAGGTTTGACCTGACAGATCGGTTCGTTCTGCCAGATGTTGTACTTCGGTGGCCGGAAGGGCTCTGCTCACGCTGGCTTGGGTGAAATAATAGGTGGCATCCTTGGGCAGGAGAGCGAGTACGCTGGTGATGTCCTTGTCGTTCACCATGCCCATGACGATGTGTAGATGGCGATAGTTCTGGCGGGCAAGTTGCTCCACAATGTATTGGATACCTGCCTTGTTATGACCGGTGTCGCAAATCGCGACGGGGCTTTCCTGAAGCTTCTGCCAACGTCCTCTGAGTCCGGTGAGCGAACATACACGGGCAAAACCTTCGCGTACGTGTTCTTCTTTTATTAAATAGCCAGCCGATTGTAGCACACGGATGGCCGAGAGTAATGTATTTGCATTCTTTTCTTGGCAAAGTCCGCCCAATTCGCCCTCGAGGTCGGCATAATCCTTGGTTTGATAGATGCGCTTGCCCTCTGCATTGACCGATGAGCTGAGCAGGAGTTGCTCTTCTTCGGCAAAGTGGATGGTGGCGCCCTGTTTCAAGGCCTCTTCGGTGAAGACCGGCTTGGTTTCGGGAGTGGTTTCGCCAATCACCACAGGGATGCCCGGCTTGATGATACCTGCCTTTTCGGAAGCAATCTTGGCAAGGGTATCGCCAAGGAATTGCACATGGTCGAAGCTGATGTTGGTGATGACACAGAGGTCGGGACGGATGATGTTGGTGCAATCCAAGCGTCCTCCCAATCCTACTTCTATTACGGCTACATCTACCTGTTGCTCAGCGAAATAGTTGAATGCCATGGCGGTAGTCAGCTCGAAGAACGAAGGGTGCAGAGGCTCGAAGAAAGCACGATGCTGCTCCACGAAGTCGATGACGTATGCTTCGTTGGCCGGGATGCCATTCACACGGATTCGTTCGCGGAAATCGACCAAGTGAGGGGAGGTGTAGAGACCTACCTTGTAGCCTGCCGACTGGAGGATAGCAGCCAAGGTGTGCGAGCACGAGCCTTTGCCATTGGTGCCTGCCACATGGATGGTCTTGAACCGACGATGCGGATGGCCGAAGTGTGCGTCCAACAGGTGGGTGTTCTCCAATCCTTCCTTGTAGGCGTCCTTGCCCACGTTCTGGAAGAGGGGAGTGCTATTGTATAAATAGTTTAGGGTTTCTTGGTAGGTCATGATGCTTTAATTATTATGTCATATAGAGCGAAGCCCCGATGACGGGTTGTAACGGAATCCCCCTTGTGAAGGGGGTAGGGGGATGTTCATTGATTGGATGTCTCCGCATGCGGATGTTACATCCCCCTGCCCCCCTTCATAAGGGGGATGGTATTTGCTTTCTACTTAATCAAAGAAATTCTTGAACTTCTTGAAAATCTTTTCCTTGATGCTGAGGTTTGGCATGAAGTTGTCCGAATCCTGCATCTTTTCCAAGGCTTGCTTTTCGTCCTTGCTCAAGTGCTCCGGAATGTAGACACTGATGTTTACCAGCAAGTCGCCTGTGCCACTCGAGTATCCGTAGCTGTTCACGTTTGGCAAACCCTTTCCACGCAGGCGGAGAACCTTGCCCGGTTGAGTGCCCGGCTCGATCTTTACCTTCACCTTCGAGTCGATGGTCGGGATTTCTACCGTTCCACCGAGGGTTGCGGTTGGAACGCTCAAGAGGAGGTTGTAAATCAAGTCGTTCTCGTCGCGAATCAAGTCTGGGTGCGATTCTTCCTCGATTACTACGAGCAAGTCGCCCGCTACACCATTGTGCTTTCCGGCATTACCCTTGCCGTTTACGGTGAGTTGCATGCCTTCGGCAACGCCGGCCGGAATCTTTACTTCCACCACTTCTTCGCCATAGGTGATACCCTCGCCCGAGCAGTGCTTACACTTGTTCTTGATGATCTTGCCTTCGCCATTACAGTTCGGACACACGGTCTGAGTCTGCATCATGCCGAAGATGCTCTGCTGGGTGCGCATCACACTACCTGTACCGTGGCAGTTCGGACATGTTTCTGTACCCGAATCTCCTTCGGCTCCGCTTCCGTGACAATGCTCGCAGGTAACATATTTCTTCAGCTTGAACTTCTTTTCCACGCCGGTAGAGATGTCCTTGAGGCTCATCTTTACCTTTACACGGAGGTCCGATCCACGGAACTTGCGTTGTTGCGGGCGTCCGCCACCGCCTCCGAAGCCACCGAATCCGCTGAATCCTCCGAATCCGCCTCCACCACCGAAGATGTCGCCGAACATCGAGAAGATGTCGTCCATGGACATGCCTTGTCCGAATCCGCCTGCTCCGCCACCGGCTGCTCCACCCATTCCGGCATGACCGAACTGGTCGTAACGGGCACGTTTGTCCTTGTCGCTCAGCACGCTATAGGCTTCGGCTGCTTCCTTGAACTTTTCTTCCGCTTCCTTGTCGCCCGGGTTCTTGTCCGGGTGATACTGGATGGCCATTTTACGATAGGCTTTCTTGATTTCGGCTTCGCTGGCCGATTTCTCAACGCCTAACACTTCATAATAGTCTCTTTTTGACATACGTTTCTATGGGTTTTTATTATTGGGCAACGGCCACTTTCGAGTGACGGATTACTTTCTCGTTCAACATGTATCCGGTCTGAACGCAGTCCAGAATCTTTCCCTTCAAGTCTTCGCTTGGAGCAGGGATGAGGGCGATGGCTTCGTGGAAGTCTACATCGAAATCCTTGCCTTCGGTTTCAATCTTCTGGAGACCTTCCTGGCCGAGAATCTTCTGGAACTTGTTGAAAATCAACTCCACGCCTTCCTTCATGGCCTTGGTTTCTTCCGAGGCTTCCATGTTCTTGATGGCACGTTCGAAGTCGTCGAGCACCGGGAGGATAGCGGTCAAGGTCTTTTCGGATCCGTTCTTGATGAGCTCTGCCTTTTCCTTGAGGGTGCGCTTGCGATAGTTGTCGAATTCGGCCGAGAGGCGGAGGTACTTGTCGCGCTCTTCGCTTACCATCTGCTGAGCTTCGCCCAACATGTTTGCAAGCTGTTCTTCTACGCTGAGTTCCTGAGCCGGAGTTTCTTCCTGAGTGCTTTCTTCGGCTTGCGCTTCTGTGTTCTGAGCGGCTTCTTCGTTCTTCAAGATTTCTTCGTCCTGAACTTGGTTCTTTTCTTTGGTCATGATATGCAGTTTTTTTGTTTTCTAAAAAATATATATAGTCGCTATCTATCCTACAAAATCTGTGCCGTGACAGGTTTTCTGACAGAAAAGGCGGGAAAATGGAATCGGGGACTGACAAAGTGGCTGAAACATGCAGTTCGTGTCAGTTGCTTTTTTCGTGCTTGATTAGAATGTTTTTAAACTTTATCATACTTTCGTTATTTGTGTTTTCAGAAACAATTATTATCTTTGTTTCGTTATTGAATGAAGTTATGGACAAAAAGATTTTGGAATTCGTTACATTCTGTGTGGGTGCAATCGCTTTTGACCTTAAACTGCCTCGAAACGTAGTTTATGGAAAGTTGAAATGTTCCGGTATTCTTGATGGGTATATCGTACCTTCTTATGATGTTTTGCATACTTTTAGTCGGCCTTACATTGTGAGTGACCTTACTGAGTTTATGAAAGAAAAAGGAGTGTTGGCATGATTGAGGTTTATCATACATCGGATGCGGTTGTAGAGTGTCCTGATACGGTTCACTCTCGTATGAATTTGGATTTTGGCCCGGGTTTTTACTTTACTTCAATACGTTGTCAAGCAGAGAAATATGCACTTCGTTTTTTAAGACGCAATAAACAAGCATGGATGAATGTATATGATTTCTCTGAAGATTGGAGCGAATGGAATGTGAAAATTTTCAGTGATTACAATGAAGAGTGGCTTGATTTTGTTATGAATTGCCGTAATGGAGAAGTGGTTGGAAATTTTGATTTAATAGTAGGGGGTATTGCTGATGACAAGGTGTTCGATACAGTTGACCTCTATACAGAAGCCTTAATCTCTAAAGAGGAAGCCATTAAGCGTTTGTCGTACATAAAGCCTAATATACAATATTGTGTTCGTACAGATGCTATGCTGAGACGATGTTTAATATTTAAAGAAGCGATAGGTGTATTATGACTATGATTAGTGAAAAATCAAGGCAGATTATTCTCGATAGAAAGATAGCAAGAATAATTGAGGCTTATAGTGTATTATACAGTGTTTCGCTTGAAGAAGCTGCCGACATCTATTACAACTCCATAACTTCTCAATTGATTGAAGAGGGCATAGCCGATTTGCATTGTAGAAGTGATCGCTATTTAGCTGAAGAAGTTTGGCTCGAATCAAAAACAAAAAAAGGAGTGTAGAAAATGGCTGCAATAATTATGAGTGTTTTGGTATCAGTTAACGCAGTCATTGGATAAGGTAAGAGGCAAATTCCCTAATTTGCCATAGTCCCATTCTTGTCTTGCATTTTCATAGCCAATTCACACAAGTCCGGATTGACGATAATCTGCATCAAATCCTTAAAGCGGGTATCTCTTTTCGTTGATAAACAAATGTGCGATAGGTTTTCAGCCGATTTTTTGGACTTGTTGTTGGTAAAATCGTATCTTTGTCTTGTTGGAGCAAAAATACATGACACCCATGACCCTCGAAGAAGCTAAAGACATATTGCTGAAACTGGAAAGCTTGGTTTCGAAGACCAATCGACAGTTCAAGAAAGGAGAACGGTTTGATTCCGCTTCCTTCCTGAAGCTGCATCGTAAACGCATCAGCATGTTCGAGGTGCAGGAAGAAGCGGAAAGCATTGTTCGCGAAGGCGATTTGGAATTCTATCGGGCTTGGGCGGATAGGGTACTTGACAAGCCTACCCATTATAATTTCATCCAATTCCGACAGGAGATAGAGCAATTAAAAGAAACACTCCACGAGGCTTTGCGGAAGAAAGAAGAAGGGCAGATACATACCTTCTTTATCGATACGCCAACTACCATGAAGGTGGTACATCGGGATCTAGATGACCCCGATTGGCGGGAAGCCGTGGCCCATTCGCCCTATTTCACGAAAGAACAAAGTGAATACCTGTTGCAAAAGTCCGATATCCTGCTGTCCTTTTATCGCCTGTACGATGAGTGGACGGATACTTTGCGAACCGTATCCCCGGATATTGTCAATGCCGATAAATATGTGCGGAATGCCTTTCGTATCCTGTGGGTATTGCCGTCCGACCTTCCCGGCCAGACGGTTTCCCTTCATGCCATGATGAAAGAACACCCCACTTGGGAGGAATTTCCTTGCAGACTTTATACCTATAGCAAGATGTTCTTCGTTTCTTTTGTCATTCAGCAACTCTATTTTTATCGGTACGACAAGGAAAGCCTCTTGTCTTATTCCAATCTCTGCCGTCATGCATCCATCACCGAATGGTACGAATCCTTGCAGCAGACCGCTATTGTACATCTCAATCGCACCTCACCGGAGGAATTGAAGGATATGGTTTGCCGTTTGCAGCCCAATGTAGTTCTTTGCCCCGGCACTTTTTCCTCCGTTCTATCTGCGCTAGGTTGGAGTAACGATGATGAGACCCTTCGCTTGCTTACAGGCAGAAGTTTGGTACAAGGCATTGCCACCACCCATTGCCTGAACGGCATTACTTTTGTTCAGGCACCTGTCCTTACGGACGGAACCCTATCTGTGGAAGAATACATGACAGATGTTTGTTCGCTGATGCGCTATCTCTATACCGACAACAAGCAGCCTTTGTCCGTGCCGTTGGAAGTAAAAACTGAGATAGACGAAACCACTTATCTATATGATACCATAAAGGAGGCCATCGGGCAGCATTGCTATGTCGATGCCCAATATCCCGATGCAGAAAGCGGAAGTTACCGTTCCTTGCATTTCCTGCCATGCTTGCTGAAGAAACATGCCGGTGAGTGGTATGTCATAGGCAAGCATCCCGATGGTGCATTTCAACCTTACTATTTGGATTCTCTTCACTATGTCCGTTTTACGGAAGAAAAAGAAGACGTGCCGGAATCCTTGTTGCTTCCTTACCGGTATGCCTATGGTGTACACCTTCGTACCGACCTTCATCTCAATCCTAACTTGGTATCCGATGGAGCCGAGCTCTTCGTTATTCGCCTTCGTGTACATTCTCCTTTGTGGAAGGAATTCATGCTACATCCGCTCCACTTCTCGCAAGACCTTGTTCCACCCCACAAGGAAGATGGCGATAGCCGT
>JAFYWH010000155.1 GCA_017558175.1 Bacteroidaceae bacterium | reverse complement strand
GAACGGATATCCAACTGCTTCTGAGGCGGAATCTTGTTAAAGCAACCACCACAAGCATCACGCTGAACGTATACTACGCCCAAACCATTGCGTGAGTTCTTACGGATACGCTTGAAAGCCTGCAACAAACGTGGTTCGATAGTAGTTTCCAACACCTTAGCTTTTTCACGGAGCTTTTCTTCTTCGTGCTTAGTTTCAGAAACGATTTCTTCCAATTCAGCCTTCTTTGCTTCCAAGTCCTTCTGTCTTTCTTCCAAAGTTTCAGTGCTGCGTTCAATTTCTTCGTTCTTAGCCTTTTCAGCAGCCAACGCTTCACGGATGCGCTTTTCGTAAAGTTCGATTTCCAAAGTCTGGAATTCGATTTCCTTGCTCAATACATCGTACTCGCGGTTGTTGCGTACGTTTTCCTGCTGAGCCTTATATTTTTCTACCGAAACCTTTGCTGTTTCAATTTCGATGCGCTTAGTTGCCACCTTCGACTTCAAGTCAACGATTTCTGCCTGAATCTTTTCGATACGAGTGCTCAAACCAGCCACTTCGTCTTCCAAGTCCTGCACTTCGAGTGGAAGTTCACCACGAAGAGTCTTGATCTTGTCGATTTCAGACAACATGGTTTGCAACTGATACAACGCTCTCAACTTTTCCTCTACAGTGAATTCGCTTGGATCCTTCTTTGCTTCTCTTGCCATAATTCTTTACAAGTATTTAATGGGGTTCGTGTTGACGCGAGTCATTTTCACCTCTACATCCGGACACAAATCCCGTATGATTGAATAAAATATTTCTTTGGTATATTGCTCACTTTCATAATGGCCTATCTCTGCCATCAGAATCTGATTCTCATAATTGAAGTAGTCGTGATACTTGATTTCGCCCGTGATGAACACATCGGCACCGCAACCTACGGCACGTGATGCCAGAAATGAACCGGAACCACCACAAAGGGCTACCTTCTGAATCAGTCGGCCAGTCATTCGGGTATGCTTCACGCAGCCCACCTCGAACAGCTTCTTGATTCGCTTCAGGAATTCCGTTTCCGTTTCGGGTTCATCCAGTTCGCCCACTACCCCCGAACCTACTTGGTTCCAGGTGTTCTTCAGCGGATAAAGATCAAAAGCCGGTTCCTCATACGGATGCGCAACCATCAGAGCCTTCACTACAGCTCCCTTACGGAAAGCCGGAAGAATGGTCTCCACACGCACCTCAGCTTCGGTATGAAGTTCGCCCACTTGTCCGCAGAACGGATTGGCTCCCTCCATGGCACGGAACGTACCCTCACCTTGAAGATTATAGCTGCACGAATCGTAGTTACCTATGCAACCACAGCCGGCATCGAACAACGCTTTGCGCACATTTTCAGCATGTTCCGTAGGAACGAAAGTCACCAGCTTCAGCAAGCATTCTTCCTTCGGTTCCAGGATGCGCACATTCTTCAAGCCAATCTTTTCGGCTATCTTATAGTTCACACCGCCCGGAGCATTGTCCAAGTTGGTATGCGCTGAATAAATTACAATATCGTTACGGATGGCTTTCAGGATGCAACGTTCGATGTAGTCCCTTCCGGTGATCGACTTATATCCCTTGAAGATGAGTGGATGATGTGACACGATGAGGTTGTATCCCAACGTTACAGCTTCATCCACTACAGCTTCAGTAACGTCCAGACACAACAAAGCCCCTGTTGCTTCCGCTTCTGTCAGTCCTATTTGCAGGCCGGCATTATCGAATCCGTCTTGCAAAGGCAGAGGCGCGAACCTTTCAAGGGCAGCTATTATCTCCTTAATTTTCATTTGTCCGCGAAAATTTGGTGCAAAGATAAGAATTTTAAGTGAAATATTAAAATAAATGCCATGCTTTTCTCCTTCCCAATCACCTATATCCCCTCGATACCACCTTATTCATGAGTGCATATCGCTGGTCCACCACCTCATTGGTAGGAAAGAAAGTGAGGTAAATGCGCCATCCCTCTTCCTGAAAGACAAACCTCCGGGTCCGCAAGCCTTCCTGAATCTGCTCCAGCTTCCCTCGGATGAACGCCTCCATGGCACACGGATACCCGCTCCCTGCCCGCTGTATCTCGGCAGTGATGAAAAAGCCCGGCGTGTGCATCTCCGCTATTTCCTTCCAAATTTGTTCTTCCATTTTCATGCGCATTCTGTAGGAGATTCAAAATTAGGCATTGAAGAGGAATTATACAAGACATATTCCGAATTTTATGCTTATCTTTGAGGTAAACATCATACTATATAGATTATTATGAAAAACCGGAACATCCTTATCTTCACTTCCCTCATCGGTTGCTTCTCCACCTCGTGCGTGGTTCAGCCTGCCGACGAAGGCAATCACCGGGTGTGGTCCAACCTGCCTGCATACACGCAAGTATTTGAGAATCAAAACGAATACCAACAGACATCCGATATTTGCGACGGACTTTGGGAAGGCGATACCTTACCTCATCTCCCCCGCATTGAGCATCCTGCCACACCGGTCAAACGATGGTTCGAGGGCGAAGGCATCAACTACCTGAACGAAGAAACCCATAGCCTCACCCGAGGCAAGTACCCCAACCCTGCCCGCCTTTGGGAAAGCGAACCCTATCCCATAGGCAATGGCCGTATCGCTGCCTCCGTCTTCCACGGAAGCGGACGAGACCGATATTCCTTGAACGAAGTCTCCTTCTGGTCGGGCGGACAGAATGCCGGAGTCATCAACACCAAAGGCGACAAGAGTTACGACCGTGAGAATGGTCCCGATGCTACCGCCGATGAGTTCGGTGGTTACCAACCTGTAGCCGACTTGATTATCGATTTCGGTTCCCCGGCAGCTCAAGGCTCATTCACCCGTGAAATCCGTTTGGACGAAGGCAAGGTACAATCATCTGCCCAACGAAACGGAACCACCTTCCGTAGCGAAGCTTTCTGCAGCTATCCCGACCAAGTGTTGGTACTCCACTACCAAGCCGAGCAAACCGGTAAGCTGAATGGTAAAATCCTGTTCGCTACCCAGCGCCCTAACGACCATGTGCAAGTAACCCCTCAAACCATCCAGGTAGAATGTCCGCTTGCCAATGGCCTGAAGAGCATTGCCCAAGCCCATATCCGCCACGAAGGAGGAACCGTTGTTGCACACGAAAACCACCTGGAACTGAAGGGAGCCGATTCCTTTACCTTTGTGGTAGCTATCGAGACCAACTACGCCATGGACTTCGACCAGCACTTCCGTGGCAAGGAAGCCGAACTGCGCATAGCCGAACGGATGGAAGCTGTCCGCCAAACCTCATACGAAGCGCTTGCATCACGCCACCACTCGGACTACCAGCCCCTATACAAATGCCAGCGCCTTTCACTCGGAACGTCGGCAGATTCTCTTCAAAACCTGCCTACGCCTCAACGCCTGGAAGCCTATCGTCGAAATCCCAACGACCCCGAACTTGAGGAAACCCTCTACAACTTCGGTCGCTATCTCATGATCAACACCTCCCGTCCCGGAAGCCTTCCGGCAGGTC
Organism: Bacteroidaceae bacterium; assembly: GCA_017558175.1. Taxonomy (GTDB): domain Bacteria; phylum Bacteroidota; class Bacteroidia; order Bacteroidales; family Bacteroidaceae; genus Phocaeicola. Next base: position 68 of record JAFYWH010000155.1, on the reverse strand, counting down.
TGCAAGGCATCTGGAATGGCATGACGCATGCACCTTGGGGCAACGACTATCATAGCAACATCAACCTG
>JAFYWH010000154.1 GCA_017558175.1 Bacteroidaceae bacterium | reverse complement strand
TTTTCCTTGAACTTTTCGGCAATCTTCATACCATAGAGTGCGTGTGGCAATTCGCCTTCTTCATCAGGCACCTTACCGATATCGTGCAACAAGCCGGCGCGTTTTGCCTTCTTCGGGTTCAAGCCGAGCTCAGCTGCCATTACCGCACAGAGGTTAGCTGTTTCGCGAGCGTGTTGCAACAAGTTCTGGCCGTATGATGAACGATACTTCATCTTACCGATGATACGAATCAATTCCGGATGCAAGCCATGGATACCCAAGTCGATGGTTGTACGCTTACCGGTTTCGATGATTTCTTCTTCTACCTGCTTCTTCACCTTAGCTACCACTTCTTCGATGCGAGCCGGGTGGATACGTCCGTCGGTTACGAGTTGGTGGAGTGCCAAACGGGCGATTTCACGACGAACCGGGTCGAATGCTGAGAGCACGATAGCTTCCGGAGTATCGTCTACCACGATTTCTACACCTGTAGCTGCTTCGAGGGCACGGATGTTACGGCCTTCGCGACCGATGATGCGACCCTTGATTTCATCCGAGTCGATGTGGAATACGGTTACCGAGTTTTCGATAGCTGTTTCTGTAGCCACACGTTGGATAGATTGGATCACGATGCGCTTGGCTTCGCGGGTAGCGGTCATCTTAGCATCGTCCATGATGTCGTTGATGTATGAAGCAGCTTCTGTCTTGGCTTCTTCCTTCAAAGATTCTACCAAGCGTTCCTTTGCTTCTTCGGCTGAAAGACCTGAGATGGCTTCCAACTTTTCGAGTTCCTGCTGATGAACCTGTTCAAGCTCTTCCTTCTTCTTGTCGAGCTCAACCTTCTTCTGGTCCCATTCGTCTTTCTTCTTGTCTACGATAGCGATCTGTGCTTCCAAGTTTGCCTTGATAGCTTCTGCTTCGTTACGCTTGCGCTGAACTTCGTCCTGCTTCTGGTTCAAGACGATTTCGCGTTGCTTCAACTTGTTTTCAGCCTGCTGAATCTTCTGATTGCGCAAGGCCACTTCCTTTTCCAAATCGGCTTTCTTGTTGAGGAACTTTTCCTTCACTTCAAGAAGCTTGTTCTTCTTGATTACTTCTGCTTCGGTTTCAGCCTCTTTAATGATGTTGTCATACTTTGTTTTCAGACCATATCTGAAGAAGACGTATGAAAGGCCGGCACCCACGGCGAAGCATACAACTGCTATTGCTATTGATAATCCCATTGTTATTAAATTATATAAATAAAAAACGCACTTCCTTTCCGACAGGAACTCTTCTCCTGCCAGCAAAGGTTGTGCGTGAAATTTCTTTTATAAACGATGCAGCAAGAAGTGTTATTTCTTACTGACGTAGTTATCCAATTCTTTGGTCAGCTCTTTCAATTTATCCAGATAGGGTTGTGTGTCATTCCGGTCTTTCATCGACATCAGATTGAAGGCTAACTCCAGTGCAGCCATGGCCCAATGGTTGTTTGTTCCCAATTCAGGCTTCCAACTGCGATATTTGTTTAACGTAGTATCTATCATCTTGGCTGCGTCGCGATATAGCTGCTCATCTTCTCGGCGGATATGCAAAGGGTATCGTTGGCAGTCAATCAGCAAAGTGATTCTCATCATTTTATCGTCCATAGCAACTCATTTATTCATTTAATAAAGCGATGCATCTGTCGATTTCACGCACTAGGCCCGACAATCGTTGTTTGGCATCCTTGATGTCCTTGTCGTACAAGCTCAGCGTACGGGCCATTTTCAAATCGGTAAATTGAACCTCGAGTTCCTTACGGCTTTGTTCCAGCTGCAGAATTTCTTGCTCTTTCTGCATCAAGAGGTTTCTCAAGTCGGCGTTTTCCTGTTTCAATTCATCGTACAGAAACATAAAATGCCTCAGTTTGCCCTCGAAGGAACTTATAAGCTTTCTGTCTTCTTCCGTCATTATTATACCAAATTCTACACAAATATAAAAGATTGGAATGATTCTAGAAAATATTTGAGGGAGATTTTACTAAAAATCTGCAAAAAATTCTTTCTCCTTTATTTTAAGGTTTTGTAGGAGAGGATGTGCCAGCTTATTCCGATGGCCAAAAGAATGAAAAGGGCCTTGAACCAAATGGGGTCGATAATGGCTATGGCACAATAGGTTAGCGTAATCCAAACCATGGATACGGAGATGATTTTGGCATGTAAGGGGATGGCACGATGCTCGCGGAAGTGGCGGATGTAGGTTCCCAAGTGCTTCTGGCGGATGAGCCACAGGTAAAGTTTCTCGGAACTGCGCACATAGCATGCAGCAGCCAGGAGGAGGAATGGGGTAGTGGGCAGCAACGGAAGAAAGATTCCAATTACTCCCAATGCCAAGCAGATGCTTCCGAATATGATTAATAGATACTTCATGCCTTTAAAACAAAAAAGCTGCAAGTTTTTCGACTTACAGCTTATTACTTTCGCACGGGAGGAGAGGCTCGAACTCCCGACACCCGGTTTTGGAGACCGGTGCTCTACCAACTGAGCTATTCCCGTGTTTGCGAGTGCAAAGGTAGAACGAATATTTGGTTTTTCCAAACGTTTGGGCGAAAAATTTTCAAGGTTTTTTCTTACAGCAGACCTAATTCGCTGAGCATAAGCCGATAAAAGGATGATTTTTTTTCTAAGGCCAACGGATAGGCACGACTGGAAGAAGGCATGCGATAGAGGCGGAGCTCACGGTCTTCGAACTCGAAGGGGCAGCTTTCGCCCACTTTTGGCTCATTCACTTCTATCTGGCTACGGATGATGTCCGTTGCTTTCTGTCCGGTGGTGACGATGGCACGGCACTCGGGAAGCTGTTTCAGGAGCAGACGGATGTCGGTAGGCTCTATCACTTCCAGGAACTTGTCGGATGCATTGTCCTGAAGCCGGCGCACGGAGGTGGCGGTATCGTACAGGGCGATGCCTTTCCGGGTGAGGAACTCTACCAGGTAGTCTTTGTTGAATGCTTTCTTGTGGGGGAAGAGGAAGTGGTCCTTGTCATTGAAGTAGATGAGGCCGAAGATTCGCCACATGTCGTTTTGCAGGTTGGGGTAGAAGAAGTCCATGCTCCAACGTTTCTTCTGGGGAGGAAAACTGCCCAGCATCAACAATCGGGCATTGGTGGGCAGGAAGGGCTCGAGGGGATGGCTCTCGATGGGGAGGAGTTGGCTTGGCATGATGTATTCTAAACAAAGTGGGTGTGTATTCCGACACACCCACTTCATGAGTAAAATTTATTTCTTATTCCTTTGGTTTCGGTTCTTTCTTGGCGAGCATCACGATGTTGTATACATACTCGTTGATCCAAGGTTCTGAATAACCTAATGCCTGTTGATACTTGCGGATGGCTACACAAGTCTTGTGCACGCTCTCGTCCTTCCAGCTTGGCTTGGTGAGGATATCGTGTACGGTCTTTTCGGTCATGCCACGCATCAACTTCTTGAAGGTGCCCGGGAGACGGAATTTCCATTGCATCAAGTTGCCGATGAGCATCATCAAGTCCTGGCTGAAGCCCTGGAACATGAAGAGGTAAGTCTTCACATCGTTCACGTTGCGTACGTTCTTCTTGATGGATGCATCGATTTCCTTGAAGAATGTATCTGGCAATCCGTAGATTTCAATCAGCATCTTCTTGCACTTCGACTTTTCGGCGATGCCCAGCTTGTTGTTTTGGGTAGGCACTTTAAGTGTGCGCTTGAAAACCGCCATGTCCGGCAGGAAGTTGATGTTGCTGATACCGATGTTGGTAGCCATTACAGCTTGGTAATATACACGGATAAGGGTCATGAAGTCTTCCATGCCACCTACTCGCGGTGTTTCTTCTTCGGCTTGTTTCTTGCCGAACCATTTAGAGAATATGCTCATTTCTTTCAGTTTTTTTGATTAATGGCGCAAAGATAATAAAATTTGTTACCAACATTCAATATCTTGCTCAATATCTTTCATTTTATCTTTCGTAAACACAGGGTCCTTGATTCCTTGGCGCTTCTGTTCGATGTAATCGTTCAGCAAACGGAAGGCATATTTGCCCAGCAGAGTGATGGCGATGAGGTTGCAGATGGTCATCAAGCCCATGCACACATCGGCCAAGCTCCATGCCAAGTCGAGGCTGGCAAGGGCACCGAACATCACCATGGCTCCCGTCATGAGGCGGAACACGGTCATCACCCACTTGTTGTGAGTGATGTAACGAAGGTTGGCTTCGCCATAATAGTAGTTGCCGATGATGCTGCTGAAGGCAAAGAACAGGATGGCTACCGCTACATAGGTGCTGCCTCCGCTACCAATTTCGTTGTCCAAGGCCATCTGGGTGAGCTGGACGCCATTGGCTTCGCCACCGAGGGGCACTCCGCTGAAGAGGATGATGAAGGCCGTACAGGTACAGATAACCAAGGTGTCGGAGAAAACGCCCAAGGTCTGGATGAGGCCCTGCTTCACGGGGTGAGTGACATCGGCCGTAGCAGCCACGTTAGGTGCCGAACCCATACCGGCTTCGTTGCTGAAGAGACCGCGCTTGATACCTTGCATCAAAGCCACACCGATACCGCCACCCAAGGCTTGTTCCCATCCGAAGGCCGAGCTGACGATGAGCTTGATGACATCCGGCAGGTGGGTGATGTTCATGCCCACGATGACGAAGGCCAGGATGATGTATCCCAAGGCCATGACCGGCACGATGATGCTGCTTACCTTGGCAATGCGCTGGATACCGCCGAAGATGATCATGAGTGTGAGCACGGTGAGGATGATGCCCATCCAGGTATTGTCGAACTGGAAGGCTTGCTCGAAGGCTGCACAGATGGTGTTGCTCTGCACGGTGTTGAAGGCAAAGGCAAAGGTGAAGATGATGAGCACGGCAAAGAGCACGCCCATCCATGGCTTCTTGAGACCTTTCTTCATGTAGTAGGCCGGACCACCGATGTAGGAGGTCTTTCCCTTTACCTTATATAATTGGGCGAGGGTCGATTCGATGAAGGCGCTGCTGGAGCCAAGCAGGGCGATGAGCCACATCCAGAATACGGCTCCCGGTCCGCCCACGGTGATGGCGGTAGCTACGCCGGCCAAGTTGCCTGTGCCCACACGGCTGGCAAGCGATACGGCAAATGCCTGGAAGGAAGAGATGTGATGTTCTTTCCCCTCGGCCTTGTTGGTAGAGTCGCCCAGGAGGCGAACCATTTCTTTAAACATGCGGAACTGCACGAAGCGGGTCTTGATGGTGAACCACACGGCACAGCCTAAGAGCATGATGATGAGGATGTAGGTCCAAAGCACATCGTTGATGGAGGTTATCCATTGGGTGATTGTTTCCATAGTTCTTTATTCTTCGTTGAGTTTGAAATAAAATGTATGTCCTTGAAATACAGGTACTACCAGTTCGAAGCGGATGAAGTCGGCCAAAAGGTGGCACATGGTTATCCGGCTCGTTTGGCAGTACTTGCAGCATTGGTTCAGCGTGAGCATCTCCTTGTCCTTGAGGGCATCGAGCAGGCGTTGCTCCTTGTCGGTGAAGGAGAGCAGCGAACCGCGCTCCTTGGTGGAGTGTTGCCATACCTTGAGGTGCACGGGGGTGGCGAGGATGTTCTCGTCGGCTATGCGGATGTAGGCCTTGGGCTTGTTCTCCTCGTCCAGGGCACAGATGGGCTTCGCATGGGCCTCGTTTATCTGCACCATCAGCACGGTGCGACCCTCTACCACGAAGGTCTGTGTCTCTACCTCCACCTGGGGCTGGCAATACATCTGGGCAGCTGCTTCTATCATATAGATTTCCTCTTCCGAACGGATGCCGGCTATCTTGCCGTTGTCCTTCACACCCACCAGCAAGCGTCCGCCTCCGGTGTTGGCAAAGGCCGAAATGCTACGGGCTATCTTACGCGCATCGGATATCTCGAACTTGAAATCCTGATGCTCGTGCTCTCCCTCTGTTACCAATTGGCGTATATATTGTGTATCTGTCTGAATTCTCATGATGGCGCAAAGGTAGGAAAAATTTGTGGGAATAGTAATAGTGTTTACATTATTTGTCTTTATGGAAGCACTTCGACATTTTATCTAAACGCTTAAGTCTTTTTATTCAAACCTCTAAATGTTATATTGTGAGGTGATAATGCCTTACCATTGGAAATGAAAATCCAAGCTCTTAAAATCTGTTAAAACTACCATCCAACTCTTGCACATATCCATTCAATCTTTTACATTTGCAGTGTACTAATCAACTAATACACTAAAACAACTAATACATGAACACGAAAATGATTGATGTAGCAGGTCTATCGTTCAGTTACGGTAGAAAGAAATCGAAGGTTTTGGACAACTTTTCGATGAGTTTGGAAAAAGGGTCGGTATACGGACTCTTGGGTAAGAACGGCACCGGCAAGTCTACCTTGCTCTACCTCATGGCCGGATTGCTCCGTCCGCAAGCAGGGCGTGTGCTCTATAAGGGAGCTGACATAACGAAACGTTCTCCCAGCTCGTTGCAAGACATGTTCCTCGTGCCCGAAGAATTTGCCCTGCCCAATGTGAGCCTCAAGCAATACGTCAAGCTCAATGCACCCTTCTATCCGCACTTCAGCCACGAACTCCTCAACGCCTGCCTCCGCGACTTCGACATGAACGAAGACATTCACCTGGGCGAGCTCTCTATGGGACAGAAGAAGAAGGCCTTCATGTGCTTTGCCCTCGCCACCAACACCTCGCTCCTTATGATGGACGAGCCGAGCAACGGACTCGATATCCCTTCGAAGAGCCAGTTCCGCAAGGTCATCGCATCGGGCATGACGGACGAGAAATCGGTCATCATCTCCACCCATCAGGTGCGCGACATCGATAGTCTGCTCGACCATGTGCTCATCATGGACGGCACCCAACTGCTTCTGAATCAGTCGGTAGCCAGCATCTGCGAGCGCCTGTACTTTGCCGAACAGGGCATGAACGAGCCTACCCACGATGCCCTCTACGTGCAACCATCGCTTCAAGGCAATAGTGTGATTCTGCCGAACACCTACCACGAAGATTCGAAGCTCAACCTCGAGGTGCTCTTCAATGCCACCCTGGCCGAGCGAGTGAAAATACAACAGATGTTTAACCTCTAACACAAACACCTTATATATATGAGTACAAATAATACTTTTAGTTTCTCACGCCTCGGCTTGGTGATGAAGCGTGATTTGATGGAGAATTGGAAAGCGAATCTTTATCGGTTCTTGGGGCCGTATGCGGTTTTTTTGTTTGCTATGTTGATAGGCTATGTGGGTGCGGAAGACATGGATGATTTCATAGGATATTCAAGTATCATCTTCTCGACGTTTACATATTTGCTTCTTATCGGTTCTGCCTATAGCGCTTCTCAAATTATGGAAACGATGAATACGCAACAGAAGCGTCTTTCTTACTTGATGCTTCCAGCCACTTCGTTGGAGAAGTTTGTTGTCCGTGCCTTGTATGTTACCGTAGGATTCGTGGTGATGGCCACTCTTGCCTTGTTGTTGGCAGAGGCTAGCAGATTTCTGTTCATGCCTTTTTTTGATTTGCCTGAAAGCTTCCATCAATCTATTTTGTCTGGTGTGTTTGACACATCGCTCATCGACTCATGGTCGCAAACATATGTCTGCCGTAATGTGTTGGGTGCGTTATGCACTATCTTGGTCATGTGTTGGGGACATTCTCTCTTCATCTTGGGTGGTTGCTATTGGCAAAAGCATCCTTTCTGGAAGACATTGGGTATCATCTTGTTAGTGAACCAACTGATAATAATGTTCATTTTTTTCTTGGCAGAGACTTTTGGAGATATCGATTTGTCTATCGATGGAGAATGGTTGGAGGCTCATATGGCATGGGTAACCATCGAAGGAGTTCTTGGTTTCTTGAGCGTCTTGTTCGCTTTGTTGCTCGCCCTCAACTGGTGGCTCAGTTATTGTTGCTTCACCCGTTCTCAAGTAATCAAACCTAAATTCCGTCTGTTATGAAATTCAAGGAAAGCAAATCCATCTACTTGCAGATAGCCGACCGAATTTGCGATGAGATTCTGCAAGGCCAATACCGGGAAGGGGAGCGTATCCCTTCCGTCCGCGAGTATGCCACCACGGTAGAAGTCAATGCCAACACCGTAGTCCGCTCGTTCGATTACCTTCAGACTCAGGAGATTATCTACAACAAGCGTGGTTTGGGGTATTTCGTATCGCAAGGCGGGCGTGAGCGCATCCTCGAGTTAAGGAAAGAAGTCTTCCTCCGCGACGAGCTCCCCGAGTTCTTTCGTCAGCTCAAGAACCTGGGTATCTCTATCAAGGAGGTGGAAACTATGTATCAAAACTATTTAAAAGAATGAAAACATATTGTCATTCAGAACGGAACGAAGTGTAGTGAAGAATCTCGTGTGCATCCACGCTTTGTGTTCTCGAGATCCTTCCTCCCTACGGTCGTCTGGATGACATAACGTTGTAACGTTGTAACAATGTAACATTGTAACAAGGCATAAAGACAAAAATGCCATTCCGAACACTGGGTAAGGAATGGCATTCTCCATATAACTTAAAATACACACATTAATTGCATTGCTTGCTGGTCATGATGTCGAGCACAAGTCTGTCTGTTTCGTTCATACCCTGCGAACCGATGCGGGTAAGGTTACGGATACTGCGGTCCACATCATCATCGATGATACCTTCTACCGATGTCACGCACTTGTCTTCCATCGCGAGGATAGCCGAGAGCACGGCAGTCGACACACCACTGGTCACCTTGAGGGCGCAGCTTGGTTTCGCACCGTCGCACAACATACCGGTGATGTTCGCAATCATGTTCTTCACCGCAAAAGTAATCTGTTCGTACGAACCGCCCATCAGGTAAGTAATACCACAGCTGGAACCGGTCGATGCCACCACACATCCGCAGAGAGCCGACAAGCGACCCAAGCTCTGCTTGATGTAGATCACGGTCAAGTGGCTCAATGCCAACGCACGGATCAGTTCTTCTTCGCTCTTGTTATTGTCCTCAGCATACACCACTACCGGAAGAGTAGCCGTAATACCCTGATTACCACTGCCCGAGTTACTCATCACCGGAATCATGGCACCCGCCATACGCGCATCGCAAGCAGCCGAAGTATACGAAAGAATGTGAGTGAACGTATTGTCGCCCAACATCAGGTTCACTTTCTCCTTGCTGTTCAGAGTCTTGCCAAGCTGGTGTCCGTAGTTACCCTTGAAAGAGCGCTCTGCAGCCTTCTTGTTCAAGTTGCGGGTCTCGAGGATGAACTTCAGCTCTTCTACAGGCGTAGTAGTAGCAAAATCGTATACCTTGCGCAAGTTGAGTTCCACATCGTCAGTAGCAGCTTCGGCCGATGCATTGGATTGCTTGTTCACCAACACCTCTTCGCCCTTGGCCACATACACAAAGTTGGTATGACCGCCGCTGATGATGGCAGTAGCCTTCTGTCCTTGAGCTTCGCAGATGATTTCGATGTACAGCTTCTCTTCGATGCCATACTTCAAGCCGATGTTGATGGCTTGCGAGTCGATGAGCTTCTTGCCTTCTTCCACCGCTTCCGGAGTGCTGTCCTTGAGAACTTCCAGCTGGTATTCGCTCTTGCCGATAAGCGCACCGAGGGCGATGGCGATAGGCAGACCAATCATACCTGTGCCCGGGATACCCACACCCATGGCATTCTTCAAGATGTTTGCACTAAGCAATGCCTGAATCTTTTCCGGACGGCAACCCAATGTTTCAGTAGCCTTGGCTACGCAGAGTGCCACGGCGATAGGTTCTGTACAACCGATGGCTGGAACCACTTCGCGGTTAATCAGAGCGATGATTTGCTCTCTTTCTGACTTGTTTAACATAGTCGTTATGAATTTTAATGAAGAATGAAGAATTATGAATGATGAATATTATTTATACCCGATGGGCGATTCTTCATTCTTCGTTCTTCATTCTTCATTTTTAAATTACTTCTTATAGTTCTTCAAACCTGTTTCCAAGAAATCAACGTAGTTAGCCACGTTTTCGTCGAACGAGTACGACTTGTTCAATGGCTGGCCATCGTTGTCAATCAATACGTAGAACGGCTGAGCGTTGGCACCGAACTTCACGCGTTGCAAGTAGCTCCACTTGTCGCCGAGAGTGCGGAGAGTGCGTTCCTTGCCATTTTCCATCACCTTGATATTTTCAGGAAGCGGAGTCTTGTTGTCCACGTAGAGAGTAATCAATACATAGTCATCCTGGATGAGCTTGCTTACCTTAGAGTCAGTCCATACAGACAATTCCATCTTACGGCAGTTCACGCAACCATAACCTGTAAAGTCGAGCATCACCGGCTTGCCATTACGACGGGCATATTCCATACCAGCATCGAAATCGTCGAACTTGGCGTGTACTTCATTCTTATAGAGGTTGAAGTCCTGAGTGTTCATAGGAGGAGCAAATGCGCTGACAGCTTTCAAAGGAGCACCCCACAAACCTGGAATCATGTATACGGCAAATGCCAACGAGCAGAGAGCCATGAAGAAGCGAGGTACGCTTACAGAGTCTTCATCGTCATCGTGCGGGAACTTGATCTTGCCCAACAAGTAGAAGCCGAGCAAACCGAAGATCACAATCCACAAAGCGAGGAATGTTTCACGGTCGAGGAGACGCCAGCCGTAAGCCAAGTCGGCTACCGACAAGAACTTCAAGGCAAATGCCAATTCCAAGAAACCGAGAGTAACCTTGATTACGTTCATCCAACCACCTGACTTAGGCATCTGCTTCAACCAAGATGGGAACATAGCGAACAAGGTAAATGGCAATGCCAATGCGAATGCAAAGCCCAACATACCGATAGCAGGAGCTACCACACTACCTGTAGTAGATACTTCTACCAACAAGAAACCGATGATAGGACC